>NZ_JBALNX010000056.1:31387-41398 GCF_036962035.1 Bacillus sp. JJ1773 | reverse complement strand
GAGTTTATTGGATAGGAAACGTGAGAAAACAGAAAACCTATCCAACAAAAAGAGTTTATTGGAGAGGAAACAGAGAAAAACAGAAAACCTGTCCAATAAATGACTTCTCCAAAAGACAAACTAAGTAAATTAGAAAACTGCATAAAGGAAAACCTTAACAAAAAGTAACTCTGTTTTAATTTTCCTGTAACAATAGTGAAATAAAAATCAGTTATTATAGATATAGAAATTGACCCCCTTTTAAAGATATAACCCTTTTAAGCACAGATACGTCTGTGCTCTTTTTTTTGTTAAAATCATGTTTTCTTCCATATGTTGAAACTTTCAATTCGTTGTTACCGTATAACAAAAATAGTATAATGAAGTGACATATGCTGATGAAAGTAACCTGAGGAAGTCATAACGGAAAAAATGAGGTGAATAATGATGCAGCGAGTCACCAACTGTGTGTTAATTAAGGATAATCAAGTGCTGTTATTGCAAAAGCCGAGACGAGGCTGGTGGGTAGCTCCCGGCGGGAAGATGGAGCCGGGGGAATCGGTTCGGGACTCCTGCATTCGTGAATATAGAGAGGAAACAGGCATTTATTTACGTAACCCGAATATAAAGGGAATTTTCACCTTTATCATGAAAGAAGGAGACAGGGTTCTATCGGAATGGATGATGTTTACCTTTTTGGCAACGGAAGCAGATGGCTTGAATGTGGATGAGTCCGAAGAGGGGAAAATTCTTTGGCATCCGTTTGAGGAAATTAAGAACCTGCCAATGGCTGCAGGTGATAGCCATATTCTTGAATATATGATTCATGGAAAAGGTATTATTTACGGGACTTTCACCTATACACCAGATTTTGAGCTGATAAGCTATCGATTAGATCCAAGCTAAGTTAGAACGTGTCAGGGGGAAAAAGTATGAGTACGGGTGCTGTGAATGAAACTCAAATTGTGATAATTACAGGGATGTCAGGTGCAGGAAAAACGGTGGCAATCCAAAGCTTTGAGGATCTTGGTTTTTTCTGTGTTGACAATCTGCCGCCAACGCTGTTGCCAAAATTTCTTGAACTTATGAAGGATTCAGGGAATAAAATGAATAAGGTAGCGTTAGTCATGGACTTACGAGGGCGTGAATTTTTTGATCACCTGTTTAAAGCACTCGATGATCTTTCTGAAACCTCATGGGTAACCCCGCAAATTCTTTTTTTAGATGCGGATGATTCGACATTAGTGCGAAGGTATAAAGAAACTCGGAGATTTCACCCTCTTGCTCCTTCAGGATTGCCTCTAGAAGGAATTAAGCTTGAACGCAACCTATTGGAGGAGTTAAAAGGGAGAGCACAAATTATTTATAATACGACTCAGTTAAAGCCAAGGGAGCTTCGTGAAAAAATTCTAACGGAATTCTCTTTGAATAAAACAACGATGTTCACGGTAAATGTTATGTCATTTGGATTTAAACATGGAATTCCGATTGACGCTGATCTTGTTTTTGATGTTCGATTTCTGCCAAATCCTCATTATATTGATCATATGCGCCCGAAAACTGGGCTTGATGAAGAAGTATATAACTATGTTCATAAATGGACAGAAACGACTAAATTCCTTGAGAAGGTCACAGAGCTGCTAAGCTTTATGCTTCCTCATTATAAAAGAGAAGGGAAGGCTCAGCTCGTTATTGCGATAGGATGTACAGGTGGACAGCATCGTTCTGTCGCGTTAGCTGAGTACATTGCCAATTACTTTAAAGATGATTATCATACGCGAATTACGCATCGTGATATTCAGAGGAGAAAGGAAAATGGAAAATGAAGACGAACCGACAGCCGAGAGTCGTCATCATTGGCGGGGGGACTGGATTGCCTGTTCTGTTGCGGGGATTAAAGCAATATCCCGTTGATATCACTGCAATTGTGACAGTTGCCGATGATGGAGGAAGCTCTGGACGGCTTAGAAACGACTTGCATATTCCTCCTCCGGGTGATATTCGAAACGTACTGGCCGCGCTATCTGATGTAGAGCCGTTAATTGAGGAGATGTTTCAGCATCGTTTCACAACGTCAAATGAATTATCGGGACATTCTCTCGGGAATTTGATTTTGGCAGCTATGACTTCCATTACTGGAAACTTTGTTCATGCCATTCAGGAAATGAGCAAAGTTTTAAATGTAAGGGGCAAGGTATTGCCAGCAGCGAATCAAAGCGTTGTCTTGCATGCTGAAATGGAGGATGGGACTGTCGTTTCTGGCGAATCCAAAATCCCGTACTCTGGGAAAAAGATCAAAAAGGTATTCCTTACACCCAAACATATTAAACCTCTTCCTGAAACGATCTCAGCTATTAGGAAAGCGGATTTAATCATTATTGGGCCAGGCAGCTTATATACAAGTATTTTGCCGAATCTTCTCGTTCCTAAGCTTGGAGCTGAAGTTTGCCGTGCAAAAGCAAAAAAGGTATATATATGCAATTTAATGACACAGGCGGGAGAGACTTATAACTATTCTGCGGCCGATCATGTTCAGGCCATCTATGATCATATGAGCTGTGCTTTCATTAACACGATTCTTGTGAATAACGAGGATATTCCCTCCCAGGTTCGGGAGCGTTATAATGAAGAAAAGTCTCAGCCGGTCGTCTTTGATATAGATAGACTTCATGAGTTAGGGCTCGAAGTGATTCCAGGGGAAATTGTCAGCCTGAAAGACGGGGCTATTCGTCATGATACTAAAGAGGTAGCATCCATGCTATACTCTATGCTAATAGATGAAAAAGAAAAACATCTTAAAAAATAATTTTAGTGGTCAGCGCCTCTTGCGCTTTTCTAAGAATAGGGGTGAAGGAGTTGTCTTTCGCTTCAGAAACGAAAAAGGAATTAACGAATCTTGAAGTAAAAGATTGCTGTGGGAAGGCTGAATTATCCGCACTTATTCGGATGAACGGTTCCCTTTCCTTTTCTAACAGAAAGTTAATTGTCGATATTCAAACTGAAAATGCAGCGATTGCAAGAAGAATCTATATTTTGATTAAGAAGAATTTCCATGTCCAAGTCGAGCTTCTTGTACGAAAGAAGATGAGACTGAAGAAAAATAATGTGTACATTGTTAGATTGTCTGAACAAGCAAGTGAAATTCTAGATGAGTTGAAGATCCTTAGCGAAGGATTTGTCTTTACAAATAATATTTCTGAAGAGCTTATTAAAAAGAAATGTTGTAAGCGTTCTTACTTGCGAGGAGCTTTTTTAGCAGGGGGGTCGGTGAATAATCCGGAAACATCGTCCTATCACCTTGAAATTTTTTCACTTTATAAGGAACATAATGATTCTCTTTGTGAATTGATGAATACTTTTGGCCTAAATAGTAAAACACTAGAAAGAAAAAAAGGATTTATCACATACTTAAAGGAAGCTGAAAAAATTACAGATTTCTTGGGAGTTATCGGGGCTCACAACGCTCTACTTAGATTTGAAGATATTCGTATTGTGCGGGATATGCGTAATTCAGTTAATCGTCTCGTAAATTGTGAAACAGCGAACTTAAACAAAACCATTGGTGCCGCTTTAAGACAGGTGGAAAATATTCGGTTCATTGACGAAACTGTAGGCCTTCATATTTTACCGGATAAATTAAGAGAAATTGCAGAGCTGCGTGTCGCGTATCAAGATGTTACATTAAAAGAACTTGGAGAAATGGTTTCTGGCGGCACAATCAGCAAGTCAGGCATCAATCACCGCTTAAGAAAAATAGATGAGATAGCAGATAAATTGAGAGCAGGAGAATCGATTTAATAATAATGAAGATTCTGTAGGGGAGGAAGAAGAGAAATGGTAGAAAAACAGGTAGAAGTAAGATTAAAAACAGGATTACAGGCAAGGCCTGCAGCACTTTTCGTTCAGGAAGCAAACCGGTTTTCATCAGATGTTTTCCTTGAAAAGGACGGTAAGAAGGTAAATGCGAAAAGCATCATGGGCTTAATGAGCCTAGCGGTTAGTTCAGGTACAGTCATTACATTAATTGTCGATGGCAAAGATGAAGCCCAAGCGATTGAAGAGCTTGCTGACTATATCCAACAAGAGCATTAATAAAAAACAACTCGCCATAAAAAATGCGAGTTGTTTTTTTGTTTGTCCAGTTCCAGCGCCTACCCCCTCGAGGTCACAAGCCGATCCTCCCAGAAAGGTAAAGTACACCTTTCCGTGAGGATCGTCTTGTGCTTGTCGGGGGTGACCGAGGCGCCTCCGCTTTTCTACTTACTTATCCTT
The DNA here is from genome assembly GCF_036962035.1 of Bacillus sp. JJ1773. Lineage (NCBI taxonomy): Bacteria > Bacillati > Bacillota > Bacilli > Caryophanales > Bacillaceae > Bacillus > Bacillus sp. JJ1773. The sequence continues at coordinate 37,147 of NZ_JBALNX010000056.1, read as the reverse complement.
TTTCTCATCTAAACGAGTAATAATTTTATCCACGAGACCGTACTCAAGAGCTCTTTCAGCAGTCATGAAGTTGTCGCGGTCTGTATCTCGAGCGATCACTTCAAGCGGCTGGCCTGTGCGCTCTGAAAGAATCGTGTTTAGCTTGTCACGCAAGAATAAAATGCGTTTTGCAGCAATTTCGATTTCAGTTGCCTGACCTTGTGCTCCACCAAGTGGTTGGTGAATCATGACTTCACTATTTGGAAGAACGTAGCGCTTTCCTTTTTCACCCGCAGCAAGCAGGAAAGCACCCATAGAAGCTGCCATCCCGATACATACTGTTGAAACATCAGCTTTAATGTACTGCATAGTGTCATAAATCGCCATACCAGCTGTAATGCTTCCACCTGGGCTGTTAATGTATAGGGTAATATCCTTCTCAGGGTTTTCTGCTTCTAGGAATAGCAATTGAGCAACAATCGAGTTCGACACATGATCATCAATCGCGCTTCCAAGCATAATAATACGGTCTTTTAAAAGACGGGAATAAATATCATACGCACGCTCTCCCCTGTTTGTTTGTTCAATAACTGTAGGGATTAAGTTCATCTTTAAATTCCTCCTTAAAAGTAAGGTAAACATTCAAAGTCATATAGACGAAAGATGTTTTTCTTTATGTAATATTATGATACACTGATGGTCAATAAAGGTCAAACAATTCACTTTCATTACCGAAAGTTATCGTTCGACACCGTTTGCTCGAAAAATTCCCTCGTATCCATCATACCCGCTTCACCGTTTTTTAAACAAATAATGGCTTGCAAAGTTCCAAAAAATATCGTATAATATGTAATCGTAGCATAAAAAAAGGTGCATCAAAAATTAGGTCCATTCAAGCCCATTGTGCCTTACTATATTTCGATATGCCCTCGTGGTGCAACGGATAGCACGTGAGATTCCGGTTCTTAAGATGTGGGTTCGATTCCTGCCGAGGGCGTCATTAATACTTTTAAATTACCGATGCCTCTGCGCTTTTTTAAGCGTAGGGGCGTTTTTTATTTTCGGCTATTCTTCCGTTGAAAATACCACGCACAGCACCCCGAGATGCCCCTTGACTGACCTTCCGTAATATTTCTATGGAGGGCTTCTACATGAAACAACGGACAGCCGTCACCACTACGATCGCGCAACTAAAGAAAAGGCTCCTAAGGAGCAATTTGAAATAAAGTAATTGTGAAAAGACTGGGGATAACCGCAGTCTTTTTCACATCAAGTAAAACAAAACACTCGGCTTATCCCACTTCCGCATTTTGTTTTTAATTAATTTACACATTTCAACAACCAAAAAGGTGATTTTATAGTAGAATAGTATTATGTAAAAAGTACCATCAAAGGGAATGGTCTCCACATGGGCTGTTGCGAAGAATTTACTATACAAAGTTTATAAATAATAAGAGGTGTAAATATTGGAGTCGTTAAAGCTTCTATACCCAGCACAAAAGCTTGGTCAAATGGTCGATGGTGACAATATAAACATAATCCCGTTTGTAAATGACCAATTACTTGTTAGTGATCATTATGGCAATACTAAAGGTTTCATAGTGCCTGATATACATAATAATGGAGATTATTTGCTATACTCAGAAAATATGGATTTACTTGGGTCGACACTTTCAACAAAGGGGATGACAAATTTTTTAACACCAGGAGGAAACATTTCCTCAACCTTTATCGAGCAGATGGGCACTGAAATACAGGATGGAGTGGGTACATCATTTGTATTCGACAATGCGTACGATGGATTTGATGTGTATAACAATGCAATGCTGTTAACATCCTCCTCACAAGCGTTGGGTCCAAAGGTTTCAATAGTTCAAAATATAGATACAAATACTATTGCAAGTTTAGATGGATTAGAATTGTTAGATATAGATTTGGTTGATTCTTATTTAGATAGCTTTTTAACATTGTTTTAAAGGAGGAACTAGTTTTGTCTATCATTAAAGAGAGAAAGATAATTTTAGATGCTAGTTTGGCATTAGAACAATGTTCACCTATCTTAAAAGATGCTATGGTTTATACACTAAACCAAAATGTAGAGCAAATTGGTAAGTTGCTCACTCAACAATTCCAAGATTATATGAATGAAATTGCATCTTATGAGCCGAAGATTAAACAAGATGCTAAAAAACATTTAAAATCATACCTGCAGTTTGTGTCGCCAGCGAATTTTATTACGAATATTGATTCAATTTTTGATGATTACAAGCTGCAGGAAATAGAAAAAATCTACCGTCAAAGTTTTTATCGCCTGACTGCGAACTACACTCATGAAAATAGTGAACGATTCTTAGTTGATTCTAAGCATTTTCAGCAACTAGTGAACGAGATAAATGATTTAAAAGCTCCTATTGCAGAAAAAATAGCTCCTTACATAAATGCATATCAATCATATGTAAAAGAATTAAGCCAATCTCAAGATACGGCTATTGCTAGTTTAATTGGGGGTTTTGCAGCAACTGCAGTTGCCGGACCTCTTGCGGGAATTGTAACGAGACATTTTATCCGCTCAAATAATAGTAAAGATAAAAAGTTAGAACAATTCTTAAAGACTCAAGATGAGTTAATTTCTGTGATATTTGCACAAATAATGAAATTATCACGAAAAATAATCTTTCTGTTAGGTCAGATTTACGCTGGTCTCGCCACAAAGCTTCAAGAAGAGAGTCAAGCATTGAAACTTTCCTATCAAAAATTTGATAAAGAACAACAACTATTAATGTTGGATATATCGAATGCATTGGAGCGAAATATTAAGAATGCAACTGAAGATGTTTTTAGACAAATTCAAAAATGCACTTCTCAAAATGAATATGAGAAAGCAGAAGAACTTAGTCGGAAATTAGTTGGTTACTTTAGTCGCAATAAGCAAATGGCAAAAAAACTTACTCAAGGTATTTCATATGGAATGGCTTCTCAATTGATTCATTTCACTATTCTTGCGCAACAGATTTCAGCGATTACTGATGATAAACAAAAACATTTTTATTATACAAAGCTATTTACTTCCTTAACTCATGCACCGAAACATAAGCCAGTTGTTTATGGCATAAACATTGTGAAATTGGAAGATGCCGTAGAGAAATATATGCATCTTTCTGTAAAACTTAAAGAGCCTAAGTATGTTGCGACTGCTATCCAAGTGCTACAGAATTTTTTAGTGCGATTTCAACAGAATAATTTAGTTTATCGTGAAGATACGGAATATCTTCCGGCAACAGTAACTAAATATTGCGATAAGGATGCATCAATTCAATATAAGCCAATAAAGATTCAGTATCCAGAACAGATTATGGGTCTTTATGAATCATATGAATACGCGGTATTATATGAAAAGATTAGCAGTGGAGAAATTGATGATAATCCTAGTTCTATCAATGAAAAATATATGGAACAAATCGCTTATTATGATTTCCATATAACAGAGATAAATTTGTCAAATGGAACAGAAGATGATTACTATCGGTCCGCAATGTATCATCTGGAAGGAAAGCACACGAAACAAAATACAGAACTTGCATTGGAACGCTTAAAAATAGCTGCAACTTCAGGGCATGGCCAAGCAATTTTTCAGTTAATATCCTTAATTGAAGAAAATAAATTTAATGCAACTGAAAAAGAATATGTAGAGTTACATCTTCGATTGTATGATTCAGACTTCGCTTATAATGAGCACTTACTATACCGTATCGGAAAGTTTTATCAGGAAGGTTTTGGAGTTGAACAAAATTATGTAACGGCACTTAGCTGGTTGGAAAGAGCTGCTGCGATGAACCATGTATCATCAATGTTTGAGATAGGCTTACTGAATGAAACAGGGGTAATCGGTAAAAAAGATAAAAAAGAAGCTTTCATTTGGTATAAAAAAGCAGCTGAATTAGATGAACCGCGTGCTAAAGACAAGATTGAGCGAAAAACTAGAAAAACAGGGATTCTGGTATTTAGCACGTTAGTGCCTTTAATTATAGTGTTTTTAATATGGAATCAATTAAATAGTTCAAATGGTGGAACCCATACGACTTATTTTTCAAACGATACAAAAAAATATTCGAATAACATTGAAAAATACTCAGCGGATATTGATACAGTTGATTTCAATAAAGATGTTTCAAATGAAGAGGAAGAAGCGTTAGAAGAAACAATAATGATTAATTATTTAGAACCAAATAAGATAGGTGATAATGCATCTGGAATAGTTACTATACTAGAAGATACCATTGTCAATTTGTCAACAGGAGAAGAATTAGTCTTGGCTAAAGGAACTACTTGGGAGGTATTTGATCGTAGTTTTCAAAAGATTACAATTCAAGATGGAATTGTTTTAGAAGAAACAAATAATATTGCTTACGAACAACTAGTAGCTCCTTATAATCAAGATCATTCAATTTATGGGATGTCGGAATTACAAGTGAATTCAGGAAATGTAAAAGTAGTAGAAAACAAAACAACTGAAACTATTTACTACTTAGAACCTGGTAAATCCTATACATTAAAAAGTCTAACCATAGACGGATGGCTTCAAGTAGGTTTGAATGAATGGGTGAGATTTAATCCAAATGTTATGACTATAAAGTCTGACCATTTAAATATCTATAAAAGCGAGAATAATATTGGAGAAGCGAAACTTTTAACAGATCTTGTTCCGATTTATTATGATGATAATGGTGAAACGATAATTGGTTATTTTGTAAATGAAGATTCAGTTTCAGTAAATGCTCATCTTTCTTCAGGCTATTTACGAGTAGGAGGTAATTATATACGTCTAGATGAGAATGTTGCATTTGATCGAACATATAATCAACAATTCTATAGTTCACGTGTTTATGGAGAAGTTGAAATATTAGCTGAAAATATAAATGTTTATCGAAGTGCTTCTTCTACAAGTAATATTGTCGGTGTTCTAAAGAAAGGGCAAAAATTAGATGTTCATTATATAACTAATGGTGGAGCATATTGTTTTACATCTCAACCCAATCATTGTATTACCAATAATGAAGAAAAAGTAAAATTTACCAAAATTCATAAATACCTTAAAAGTGAAGATGAGAATGCGATTGGCATTTATGACTCACCCAAAACTCATTATGTTAAATCATTCCCATCTGATCCAGGTCATCAAAGTGGCATGACAGAATGGCGTCACGATAATGAGGCTGTCCCATATGAGGTTTATGAAATTCGTGAGTTAACTAATTCTTTATGGTATCGTGTAGGTCCTGCACATTGGTTAATCCACTCTGATGAAGGTACATTTAAGTCATTATAATGCTAAGAAAAATCGAAGCAGCCAATTGTCCGTTGAGGAAGGAAATTTCAGCGATGCCGTTTTTCATCGTGCAAGTAGGTTTTTTTTGTGGAAGTATTATCGTTTTGGGATTGTAACGGGGACAATAGTTAGTTTTTGTTGTGGCATATGAAAAGCACCTTCCTTAAATTGATATGTTGATCATTCCAGGAGGTGCTGTTGTTTTATATGCGTTGTTTGTATACGGGCTTACTGCAAACACAACATACACAAATTTTACACATTGTTTCTACGAACCTTATTAAATCAATACTTTGACCGTTGTTTCAATCCCACCCGAGGGCGCCATATAATGAAATGTGTTCCTATGTTTGATGGATTTTATTCAAACATAGGAACTTTTTTGTTATGGAGAATTTCAGGCTGCCAAACACTTCACAGTGGAAATAAAATAAAAACGCTCACTATATATGGGG
>NZ_JBALNX010000056.1:0-31344 GCF_036962035.1 Bacillus sp. JJ1773 | reverse complement strand
CCCCATATATAGTGAGCGTAGAATATCAGACGTTCGGTCGTGTGAGAAGTCTACTCCTCTCTCGTTTCGAGCTTCTGAACTCCTTTGTAGCCGCCATCTCTTTTTGTCGCTTTTTTTCCATGTAAGAATGTTATGGCTGGCGCTGCCAACATGCCTAAGAGCATTAAGACTACTCCAATGTTCAATAGACTTGAGTTGCCTTGGGTACCTCCCACATAGAGAAAAGGAAAGGAAACAATTGTAACAATAAATGCGATTGTTTGAAGTCCTACTTTAGTTGCAAAAAAATCTCTCATTTTTAACTATCTCCTTCCTAAATAAACAGTGTAGTAATCGTTAGTATAATACCTATCAAAAGAGCAACACCTATCGCAATAGGTAAAATCTTTTTAAGGACTAGCCCTTCTTGACCAAGGATTCCTGCTGTTGTTGTACCAAGAATGATCTTACTTGGTGATAATACTGATCCCATCGCACCGCCTGCAGTATGGGCCCCTAATATGGCTGCTTCATTTAAATGTAAAAGCGAGGAAGTTGCTTGTTGGAATCCGCCAAATAAGATATTGGAGGACATATTACTGCTCGTCATAAATGACCCGAGAACGCCAATTGCTGGAGCTAGAAATACATAAGTCTGGCCCATAACTCCTGCTGTTCCCATAGCAAGTTCTGTTGTTTGTCCAGTTCCGCCCATGATTTTAGACATAATAATCAACGCGATTACTGCGATCGTGGAAGGAATCGTTTTTTCAATTGTTCTCCTAATAGCCCGTGTTCCTCCGCCTTTTTCAATTTTGCCTTTGCTCTTAAAGTAGACAAAACCGATGATAGCAGATAGAAGCAAGAATAACCCGGAATTCGTTAATGGCATGACAGGTGAAAATAGATCATAAGCATGATTCACCATACCATAACCGGTCGTTGTTTCAGGATAGCTTAGACCTAATTGCCACTGATTCAAAAATGTCTTTAAAGGACCGATAAGCAAAACAATCAGTGTAATAGCTGTTAATACATAAAAAGGGAAGAATGCTTGATTCATGGTAAGTGGATCTTTGGAGACATTTTCTTCTTTCTTGTTATCTCCCTCTTGACGAACCATTAGTTTACTATCTTGAATACTCCATGATTCTCTGTACATTTTCAGCTTGCCAATAAATAATATAGCAACAAGTGACAGTAATGATGGAATAAATGCTGCTAATGCAGGATTCATTTGTGCTAAAATTGTTTGTCCTCCACCTTGGATTAAGGAAAGGATGATTACGGCCGGCAATCCTTTTTTAACAGCTGCCCAGCGGCCATAGACCCAGCTGATAGTGATACCAGTAGCGATATTAATAATCCAAATAAATAATGAAGCCCAGACAGCGGCTTCAATTACTGTTCCGCCTTGAATACCTGTTTGGGAAACTAATGCATCCCAAGCCACGGCTAATGTACCGAACGTATTACCCCATGCCTGTCCTAATAAAGCAATTACTACAGCCCAAAGGGGTCTTACACCAAGTCCAACTAATAATGGAGCACAAACGGCTATTGGTACTCCGAAACCAGTGATTCCTTGTAAAAAACTGGCGAACACCCAACCGATTGCCATAATTTGAAGAAGTTCGTTAGACGTGAACTTTTTTAATCCATTCCGGATTGAATCAAATGCCTTTGCCTCACTAGTTACTTCATAAATAAGAATGGCAGGCAAAATAATGACAATGACCGTTAATGAAGTCCATATACCTTTTGCACTTTCCAGTCCTAATAGCTGCAGATCTGATTTATAAAAAACGATGGAAATGATAAATGCAGCCAAGAGTCCAATAGGTGCAGCTTCTGCAGCCCCCCAATTGAACTTCACCATTAGTAAAATAAGTATTATTATAGGTATTGCAGCCATTAGCCACATCAAAATATTAACAGGTAGTTCCATATTCCGATTTCCTCCTTTATTACTACATCACTAAATATATATTTTTCTTATTTCCTCTTCAACAGTCACAGTGTACAAAAAACTAAGTATTTTTAGTGCACTTTGTTCAAAATAAAACATCATGAAGTAAAAGCTGTTGAAATGGATTACAAAATAGGAAAAGTTTGAAAAATATGCAATGAAATGTTTGGAACCTTCTGGAATAATTTTGACCACCTGCCTAAAAGCATCATATAAAAAAAGTTTAGGGGCATTTTAAATTGAATACCTTTAATATGTACAAAAATTAATTTATTATGAAGCCCCATTTTTGTAGTGTATAACACGAGTGTGTGAATGATGAATTTTACAATTGACCTAGAAAAAATTTAAAAAAAATAATCTGTTCAGAAAATATTAAAAATTCAAGAGATAGCAAGGTTTAACTCACTTGGGATAGGACTTTTTTAGTGCAAATCCCTTCTTTAGCCAGTATATTCCCATTCACCATTCGTCCTCGTTATTGTAGAATGGTAAGGGGGGGTTGTGAAATGAAGTTACAGGCTGGGTTATGGCAGCAGCAAACATTAAAGTTAACAATGACTCAAGAACTGACTCAGGCAATTGCCTTGTTGCAGTATAATACGCAGGAGCTTTCTGAATTTCTGGAGAATAAAGCATTGGAAAATCCTTTATTGCAAATTGAAACAGGGAACGTTCAAGCGATGGACCCCCGCTTTGACCGAGCAAAGCCTGCTAAGAAAAAAATAGAAAAAGATAAACAACATTGGATTGAACAGATTGGAAAAATAGAACCTTATTTAGATGAACATATTAAGTCTCAGCTTGACTTTAAGCTTGTTCATTCGATTCAAAACGGGGAAAAGGTTTTTGATTATCTTATTGAGTGCTTGGATGAAAACGGTTACTTGCGAGTGGAAATGAGTGAGGTGGCGGCCCGTTTTCGGATCTCTGAGGAAGAAGTTGATAAGGCCATTACCCTTTTGCAGGGAGTAGAGCCGGCTGGGATCGGCGCACGGAACCTGCAGGAATGCATTCTTTTGCAATTAAAAAGGAAACAGCCAAGAAATGATTTGGCTGAAGAAATAATAGAAAAGTATTTTAATAGTTTTGCGGACAAAAAGTGGAGAGACATCTCCAAAGAACTTGGGGTAAAGATGTCAGAGATTCAAGAGGTCTTTGATTTCATTCAAACATTAAATCCAAGACCGGCGGCTTCCTTTCAGCATGAGAAGTCTGCCTATATTGTTCCGGATGTGATTATTGATTGGGATGGAAGCTCGTTTTCTGTAAGTGTCTTTGATGAAGCTTTGCCGAAAATTAGCTTTAATAATGACTATTTTAAAAAGTTTTCATCCAATAAAGATAAACAGGTTAAACGTTTTTTACAGGATAATCAACAGGATTATTTCTGGATTATGAGAAGCATCGAGCAGAGAAAAGAAACATTAACAAAGGTTTCCTTGAAGATTGTTGAGAAGCAGCAGGAATTTTTCATTAAAGGCCCTGCCTATTTAAAGCCGATGATCATGAAGGAGATTGCGGATGAGCTTGATATTCATGAGTCAACGGTTAGCCGGGCTGTTAGGGAAAAGTATGCCCAAACCGCTTTTGGCACCTTAGAATTAAGATCCATTTTCTCAAGTACGATTAAAACGACTTCTGACGAAAATACATCGTCTAAACAAGTAAAAACGATTATAAGCCAGCTCATTGATGGCGAAAATAAACAAAAGCCTTTGTCTGATCAAGAATTAGTGCAGATGTTGAAGGATCAGGAAGGCATGGTTGTATCAAGAAGAACGATAGCGAAGTACCGGGACCAGCTGGGAATCCCGTCTTCCTCAAAGCGAAAACGATATGATTGATGAAAAAGGAGAAGAGCGGTGAACAAACGTACTCTAGTGCTTTATACACGAAATCGCTGTCCTTTATGTGATAAAGCGAAGTCGATCATTATGGAATTAAAAGAAGAATGGGATTTCCATTATAAAGAAATAGATATTGATATGAGTGATGATTTGACTGAAAAATATGGACTAATGATCCCAGTTGTTGAAATTGATGGATCCGAGGTTCAATACGGACAAATTGATAATTGGACGATAGAAGAAGCCCTTAAAGAATAGTTGAACTATTCGATTGCCCCTGCTAAAATAAAATTAGAGCAAGGGTGATTTTTTTTATCCTGAGTGGGACACAATATGACTATGTGGGACATATAATGTCCATAGGAGGTAAAGGGGCAAAAAAATGAACTCGATTATCGATATTCAAAAAAGATTATTACCCGATTTACTGACCATTATGCAAAAAAGGTATCAAATCCTCCATTATATAGGCTTAATGGAGCCGGTAGGGAGAAGGAGTTTAGCTGTTAGCCTTAACTTGACCGAAAGAGTGCTAAGAAGTGAGGTTGAATTTTTAAAAGACCAGAGTCTGCTAGTGAGCACTAGTGCAGGGATGAGTTTGACCTCCGATGGCAAAGATCTCCTTAATCAGCTCCGAGAAGTATTGAGGGACATAACAGGTATTCAGGCTATGGAGGATAAGCTTCATCAAACGCTTAACATTCAAAAAATTATTATTGTGCCAGGCGACAGTGAAGAATCTCCATGGGTAAAAAGTGAGCTTGGCAGAGCAGCGGCTGCTTATATGAAATCAAACCTCAAAAGAAAAGATTCTATCGCAGTTACCGGCGGTTCAACGATGGCTGCTGTCGCTGATAGGTTAACACCAGATTTTACTGAATTTGATTTACTTTTTGTTCCGGCAAGAGGTGGAATCGGTGAGGATGTAAAAAATCAAGCTAATACGATTTGTGCTGCAATGGCAGATAGAACGAATTCTAGCCATAGAGTCCTCTATGTTCCTGATCAGGTCAGCCAGGAGATGTACAGCACCATGATAAGAGAGCCGGAAATAAAAGAGGTCTTAGGATTAATCAAGTCTGCCAGCATGGTTTTACATGGAATTGGAGACGCTATAGTAATGGCAGAACGCCGAAAAACAAGTAAAAATGACATGGAATTAATCGTTAAAGAGCAGGCTGTAGGAGAAGCATTTGGATATTACTTTAATGAAGCCGGCCATGTGGTACATAAAGTACAGACCATTGGACTTCAGCTTCAGGACTTAATTCATATTCCCCATATCCTTGCTGTCGCAGGAGGGGCTTCGAAGGCAAAAGCAATTGCCTCCTATTTGAAACAAGCGCCATCATCTACCGTTTTGATAACAGATGAAGGAGCTGCAAATGAGTTAATGAAGAATTTAAATATATAAATACATTTTGGGAGGAATTATCATGACAGTAAAAGTTGGCATTAATGGGTTTGGAAGAATAGGCCGTGTTGTATTTCGTGCAGCTTTAAACAATCCAAATGTAGAAATTGTGGCAGTTAATGATTTAACAGATGCGAATATGCTGGCACATCTTTTAAAATACGATTCTGTTCATGGAACACTAAATGAAGAAGTACTAGTTGATGGAGAATACTTAGTAGTAAGCGGACATAAAGTTAAGGTGATTGCAGAACGTGATCCGGCAAACCTTGGCTGGGGAGAGCTTGGCGTAGAAGTGGTTGTTGAATCCACAGGGCGCTTTACAAAACGCGAGGACGCAGCGAAGCATTTAGAAGCTGGTGCGAAAAAAGTGATTATCTCTGCACCTGCATCCAATGAGGATATCACGATTGTCATGGGCGTAAACCATGAAAAATATGATTCTGCTAATCACCATGTGATTTCAAATGCTTCTTGTACAACAAACTGCTTAGCCCCATTCGCGAAAGTTTTAAATGACAAATTTGGCATTAAACGCGGGATGATGACAACCATTCACTCTTATACAAATGATCAGCAAATTCTTGATCTGCCACATAAGGACTATCGCCGTGCCCGCGCAGCTGCTGAAAACATGATTCCAACAACGACTGGGGCTGCAAAAGCAGTATCTCTCGTGCTGCCTGAACTGAAGGGCAAACTAAATGGAGGTGCAGTTCGCGTTCCGACTCCTAACGTATCTTTAGTTGATTTAGTAGCTGAGCTTGAAAAAGAAGTAACAGCTGAAGAAGTAAATGCCGCATTTAAAGCAGCTTCTAAAGGTGAACTAAAGGGTATCTTAAGCTACAGTGAACTGCCTCTCGTTTCTAGAGATTATAATGGAGATCCAAGCTCATCTACAATTGATGCCCTATCAACTATGGTGTTAGAAGGTAATATGATTAAAGTAATTTCTTGGTACGACAATGAAACTGGTTATTCCCACAGAGTGGTAGACCTAGTTGATTATATTGCACAAAAAGGAATCTAGAATGTTAATTGACGCAAGTGCCTAAATATATTGGAAATAAACATAACAAACGACTATAATGATAAAGGGAAAAGAGGAGATGGGAATAAAACCACTCTTCTTTTTTATAGGCAGTTTTTTTAATACATAATAAGTTTTACCTTATAGACTAGCATTGTTAAGAGGAGGTTCCTTTTCTATGAACAAAAAGAGCGTAAAAGATGTGGAGTTAAAAGGAAAACGAGTTTTTTGCCGTGTCGACTTTAATGTACCGATGGCGGATGGCAAAGTAACAGACGAAACTCGAATCCGCGCAGCCCTTCCAACGATTAAATACTTAATGGACCAAGGAGCTAAAGTCATTTTAGCTAGCCACCTTGGACGGCCGAAAGGAAAAGTAGTTGAGGAGTTACGCCTGACTCCAGTTGCAGACCGCTTATCAGAGCTTCTGGGAAAAAATGTGAAAAAAGCAGACGAGGCTTACGGTGACACCGTGAAGGAATTGATTAACTCCATGGAAGAAGGCGATGTAGTTTTATTAGAAAACGTTCGTTTCTATCCTGGCGAAGAAAAAAATGATCCTGAACTGGCAAAAGCTTTTGCAGAATTAGCAGATATCTACGTCAATGACGCGTTCGGTGCTGCTCACCGCGCCCATGCTTCAACTGAAGGAATTGCTCATTATCTGCCAGCAGTATCAGGACTTTTAATGGAAAAAGAACTGAATGTTCTTGGAAAGGCTTTATCGAATCCTGAACGTCCTTTCACTGCCATTATTGGTGGCGCGAAAGTAAAGGATAAAATTGATGTCATCGAAAATCTGCTTGATAAAGTAGATAATTTAATTATTGGCGGCGGATTAGCTTTTACTTTTGTTAAAGCACAAGGACATGAAATCGGCAACTCTTTATTAGAAGAGGATAAAATTGAATTAGCTAAATCCTTTATGCAAAAGGCTGAGGAAAAGGGCGTTAAATTTTATATGCCGATTGATGCGGTAATAGCTGATGAATTTTCACAAAATGCAAATGCTAAAACGGTAGAAATCAATGAGATTCCAGAAGGATGGATGGCTCTTGATATCGGTCCAAAGACAGCTGATCTATATAGCGATGTTATTCATGGCTCTAAGCTAGTCATTTGGAATGGACCAATGGGTGTGTTTGAGTGGTCTAAGTTTGCTAACGGAACAAGAACTGTGGCGGAAACGCTAGCAGAAGCTAACGAAACATATTCTGTCATTGGCGGCGGAGATTCAGCAGCGGCGGTTGAAAAGTTCTGCCTTGCTGACCGCATGAGCCATATTTCAACAGGCGGCGGGGCTTCTCTAGAATTTATGGAAGGCAAAGCTTTACCAGGTGTTGTTGCGTTGAATGATAAATAAGGAAGGTAGTTACAGAGTGCTCATAACTACCTTCGACATGAAAAAACCGTGGAGAAGGTAGTTATGGCCCGTTCATAACGCCCTTTGGCAGGAAAAAATCATTGTGAAGGTAGTTAAGGCCAGTTCATAACGCCCTTCGACATGAAAAAAACGAGGCAAAGGAAGTTAAGGAGCGTTCATAACGCCCTTTGTCATGAAGAAAGCGTGAGGAAGGTAGTTAAGGAGCCCTTCATAACACCCTTCGACAGGAAATATCCGTATCAAAGGCAGTCATAATGCCCCCGAACGGTGAACCCTAAATTTTTTTATCAAAAAAGGATGTGCCAGCATGCGTAAACCAATTATTGCAGGAAACTGGAAAATGCATAAAACCCTTTCAGAGGCGAAAGCATTTTTTGAAGAAATCGATGGCTCGATTCCGGACCAAGATAAGGTTGAAACAGTAGTTTGTGCACCTGCTCTATTTTTGGAGGCATTAGTAGGCTATGGTGTAGGCATAGGTGCTCAAAATATGCATTTTGAGGAAAGCGGTGCTTTTACAGGAGAAATCAGTCCTGCAGCACTTGAGGATATCGGCGTAACGTATGTCATTCTCGGTCATTCGGAGCGCCGTGAAATGTTCAATGAAACGGATGAGGCTGTTAATAAAAAGACTTTGGCTGCGTTCAAATACAATCTAACGCCAATCGTCTGTGTTGGTGAAACACTGGAACAGCGTGAGAACGGGGAGACAATGGCGTTTGTTGGTTCCCAGGTTGAAAATGCATTAAAGGGCTTGTCAGAAGAACAAGTCAAACAAACAGTGATTGCCTATGAGCCAATTTGGGCGATTGGCACGGGGAAATCCTCGACAGCAGAAGATGCAAATGAAGTATGTGCCCATATTCGCCAAGTAGTGAGAGACCAATTTTCACAGGCTGCTGCTGAGGCGTTACGCATTCAATATGGGGGCAGTGTGAAGCCCGCTAATATTAAAGAATATATGGCTCAACCTGATATTGATGGGGCTTTAGTAGGCGGAGCAAGTCTTGAGGCGCAATCCTTCCTGCAATTATTGGAGGCAGGGAAGTATGAGTAAATCCCCGGTAGCTTTAATTATTCTTGATGGATTCGGCTTAAGGGCTGAGCATAAAGGAAATGCCGTTTATCAGGCGAAGAAGCCGAATTTTGAACGGTTCTGGAATACATACCCGCATTCCACGTTAACGGCATCCGGAGAAGCGGTTGGTCTCCCTCAAGGACAAATGGGCAATTCTGAAGTAGGTCACCTAAATATTGGAGCAGGCCGGATTGTGTATCAAAGCTTAACTCGAGTCAACGTGGCCATTCGCGAAGGCAAATTTGATAAAAATGAAACCTTCTTAAAAGCGATGGACCATGTGAAAAAGAATGGGACCAACTTACATATTATGGGTTTGCTGTCGGATGGAGGCGTTCATAGTCATATCAGCCATCTGTATGCACTCCTGCATCTCGCCGCAGAAGAAGGCGTAAAGAACGTCTTTGTTCATGGTTTTTTGGATGGACGTGACGTTGGCCCGCAAACAGCAGGAGGCTACATAAAAGCAGCAGAGGAAAAAATGAAGGAATACGGTGTTGGAAAATTTGCTACCATTTCTGGCCGGTATTACTCCATGGACCGGGATAAGCGCTGGGAGCGGGTTGAAAAATCCTATCGCTCCATGGTATACGGTGAGGGTCCAACATATTCTAAGGCGGTCGATTTGGTGGAGGATAATTATAGTCATGGGATTTTTGACGAATTCGTCCTTCCATCTGTCATAACGCAAGAAAATGGAGAGCCTGTTGCAACGATTCAAGACAATGACGCGGTTATTTTCTATAATTTCCGTCCGGACCGGGCGATCCAAATTTCGAACACCTTTACGAATAAGGATTTCCGTTCATTTGATCGGGGGACAAAGCATCCGGAGAATCTTTTCTTCGTATGTTTGACTCATTTTAGTGAAACTGTAGACGGATATGTAGCATTTGAGCCGAACAACTTAGATAACACGCTAGGAGAGATTATTTCTCAGAATGGCTTAAAGCAGCTGCGAATTGCAGAAACGGAAAAGTATCCTCATGTGACGTTTTTTATGAGCGGCGGTCGTGAGGCGGAATTCCCTGGTGAAGAGAGAATCTTGATTAATTCGCCAAAGGTTGCAACATATGACTTAAAACCCGAAATGAGCGCTTATGAAGTAACAGATGCCTTATTGAAGGAAATTGAAGCGGATAAGTTTGATGCGATTATCTTAAACTTTGCCAATGCCGATATGGTCGGTCACTCCGGTATGCTCGAGCCAACGATTAAGGCTGTAGAAACGGTTGATGAATGTTTAGGAAAAGTTGTGGATTCCATTATTGCAAAAGGCGGAAAAGCGATTATTACAGCCGATCATGGAAATGCAGATGAAGTGGTAACACTTGATGGCCACCCGATGACCGCCCATACGACCAATCCTGTGCCTGTTATTGTGACGGCAGCTGGAATTGAGCTGCGTGATGGCGGAATCCTTGGTGATCTGGCGCCAACTATGCTTGATTTGCTAGGGCTGGAGAAACCAGCTGAGATGACTGGAAAGACGCTTGTGAAAAAATAAATTTTTTACTACTAAAAAAAAGATTTTAAAGGAGAGAAAAGATATGCCATATATCCAACATGTTTACGCTCGTGAAGTATTAGATTCCCGCGGTAATCCAACTGTAGAGGTAGAAGTCATTACAGAGTCTGGTTTCTTTGGCCGTGCCATTGTTCCATCTGGTGCATCAACAGGTGAATACGAAGCAGTTGAGCTTCGTGACGGTGACAAATCCCGTTACCTTGGAAAAGGTGTTCAAAAAGCGGTTAATAACGTAAATAATATTATTGAAGAAGCGCTTATCGGCATGGATGTGACGGATCAGGTTGGCATTGACCGCACGATGATCGAATTAGACGGTACTGAAAATAAAGGCAAGCTTGGCGCGAATGCTATTTTGGGCGTATCTATGGCTGCAGCACACGCGGCTGCTGAGTCTGTGGGTCTTCCTTTATATCGCTATCTTGGCGGCTTCAATGCAAAGCAGCTTCCGACACCAATGATGAACATTATTAACGGAGGATCACACGCTGATAACAACGTAGATTTCCAAGAATTCATGATTATGCCTGTTGGAGCGCCTACTTTTAAGGAAGCAATCCGCATGGGTACTGAGGTTTTCCATGAATTGAAGAAGGTTCTTTCAGGTAAAGGCCTTAACACGGCTGTTGGGGATGAAGGCGGTTTTGCACCGAACCTTGGCTCAAACCGTGAAGCTTTAGAAGTGATTATCGAAGCAATCCGCAACGCTGGATACGAAGCTGGGAAAGATATTTACTTAGCAATGGATGTAGCTTCTTCTGAATTCTACAATAAAGAAACAGGCAAATACGATTTAGCTGGCGAAGGCCGCACAGGCTTAACTTCTCAAGATATGGTGAGCTTCTATGAGGAGTTAGTTAATGAGTTCCCAATTATCTCCATTGAAGACGGTTTAGATGAAAATGACTGGGAAGGTCATAAACTGTTAACAGAGCGCATTGGCGGGAAGGTTCAGCTAGTTGGAGATGACCTTTTTGTAACAAATACGAAGAAGCTTGCTCAAGGAATTGAGCAGGGTGTCGGCAACTCCATTCTAATTAAAGTGAACCAAATCGGTACATTAACAGAAACGTTTGAAGCGATTGAAATGGCGAAACGTGCAGGCTACACAGCCGTTGTTTCCCACCGTTCAGGCGAAACAGAAGATGCCACAATTGCTGACATCGCTGTAGCAACAAACGCTGGCCAAATCAAAACAGGTTCTATGTCCCGTACGGATCGTATTGCAAAATACAACCAGCTACTTCGCATCGAAGACGAGCTTGGCGATTTAGCGGTATATGATGGATTGAAGAGTTTTTATAATTTGAAGAAGTAACTAGTAGGAGGTGACTGCGGGGGCAGTCACCTTTTTATATGTGAATTGACCGATATATTTGATAAACTGACCGATATATCAAAAAAGTGACCGATATAATAGTGAAGTCGACCGATATATCATTAAAACTGACCGATATCTCTATCTAAAAGGATGTCAAGGTGATAGATACGGCCTTTATTTAAACCAGAATGAGGTAAATTCATAGAAAATAGTAACTTTTTTGCAATATCTGGAGAAGATAGTCTCAAAAACTCCCGAAATTGCTGATTTGTAATTGAAGAACCTATTAAAAGGCAGTAATCTATTAAAGCTTGATAATGGGCTGCCTTATCTTTGAGCTTACATACGGGACAGAACCATGTTCCGTAAATACGTTTCATTGGAGAAGGCCTACATTTTGGGCATTGGACACCTGTTATCAGGGCGGATACAGAGATTTTGTATTTCTCCAATACAATGACCTTTTCAGGGGTGTGGCTAGTAACTAGAAGTTTGGCTATTCTTTTTATCTCCCGCTGCGTAAATTTTTCTTCGGTAAATGATTTTTGCATTTTTTCAATACGATCCAATAATTCATGGGCATGTAAGACTACTTTAAAAGCTACATGATTTTTGGGATCTGTTTTAATGACGGTGGACGGGTTGCTAATCACAACTAAATATTCGATTGGAATTGAAATGTTTCGCTGTTGTAGCCAATTTCTAAATTCTCTCTTTTGCCTTTCAGCTTGTGTAATGGGATCCAAAAATCCATCTTCATTGTCATTCATATATCGGATTAACTGCTTAAATTTGGAATCAAAAAAGAGGGTGCCGCTAATATTCTTTGTTTCAAGGATGAGAGCAAATGTGGGGGATAGAATAAAGGTATCTATCTGGAAGTATTCGTGTCCGTTGGATAGGCGAAGATTTTTGACAATGGTGAATTCTTTGTCAGTAAGAATATTAATGTAATAATCAGTAGCCACTTCACCGCGGAAGCCTGCTTTTCGCTTTGCTAAATCTTTTTCAATTAGTGGCCGCTTTTCAAAATTCGGTGGCAGCCTATTCAATAATGCTTCACAAGCTAGAATTTTAAGGGGAATGGTTCTTTCTTTTACAATCAACATGTTCACTCCTTATTTAATATACATATATCTTCAATCTTAATATAAGAATTCCTCTTTTTTAAATTACCATTTGTAAATCCCGTGCCGTACTATTGTACATCTTACAAAAATATGATAAATTTAAAATATTGTAGTTGTGCGTTTTCAGGAGGTGGCCTTGATGCATACATTATTTATTGTTTTATTAGCGATTGTTTCTGTCGGACTTATACTTGTGGTGCTTCTTCAATCTGGTAAAAGTGCTGGTCTTTCCGGTGCAATTTCAGGAGGAGCGGAACAGCTTTTTGGGAAGCAAAAAGCACGCGGTCTTGATTTAATTCTACACCGCATCACAGTTGTTCTTTCTGTTCTATTCTTTATTCTGACTATTTTAGTTTCGTATTTCGCATTATAAAAAATTGCCTGGCCTTACGAAGGTCAGGTTTTTTTTCGTTTGTTAAAGATGGTTTTTATTGGATTGTAATCCCTTGGTTTGTTAAAAATATAGATAATCAAGTTAATCAAACGTTTGTTTATACGCTTTTAAACAAACGTTTAGTTAAGAAAAAAGGAGTCTTACATAATGAAGATTGTAGCACCGAAGCCGTTTACCTTTGGAAATGGAAAACGAGCAGTATTGCTGTTGCATGGATTTACAGGGAACACAGCGGACATAAGAATGCTTGGACGTTATCTTGAAGGGAAAGGGTATACCTGCCATGCGCCACTTTATAAAGGACACGGGGTTCCGCCGGAGGAACTGATTTCTACGGGACCTGATGACTGGTGGGAAAATGTCATGGAAGGGTACGAGTTTTTGAAAAATAAAGGCCATCAGGAGATAGCTGTGTGCGGCTTGTCATTAGGCGGCGTATTTTCACTAAAATTGGGTTACACTGTACCTATAAAGGGAATTACTACGATGTGTGCGCCGATGTATATAAAAA
Organism: Bacillus sp. JJ1773; assembly: GCF_036962035.1. Taxonomy (NCBI): domain Bacteria; kingdom Bacillati; phylum Bacillota; class Bacilli; order Caryophanales; family Bacillaceae; genus Bacillus; species Bacillus sp. JJ1773. Next base: position 17,756 of record NZ_JBALNX010000056.1, on the reverse strand, counting down.
GCGAAGAAGTGATGTATGAAGGAATTCTGCAATATGCCCGGGAATATAAAAGGCTGGAAGGAAAAACCGAAGAGATCATTGAGCAGGAAATGACTGAATTCTGTAAGACGCCAATGAAAACATTAAAGGCTCTGCAAAATCTGATCTCGGATGTCCGTCAGCATGTGGATACAGTTTATTCACCGACATTTGTTGTACAGGCACGGCATGATCACATGATTAATACAGACAGTGCCAATATTATTTATAACGCAGTCGAAACAGATTTAAAGCAGCTGAAATGGTACGAAGAATCTGGGCATGTCATTACTTTCGATAAAGAGAAAGATTTGCTGCATGAAGACGTCTATCAGTTTTTAGAAAGACTTAATTGGGAAGAATAATAGAAACGAACCTCGAGAGGGAGGGAAAAGTAAATGGAAAATATTCAACAGATCATTGACAAGCTTCTCTATTATATGAAGGATGAAGCCTACAAGCCATTGACGGTCCAAGAAATGGAGGCGGCATTTGGAATTGAGGATTCATCCGATTTCAAGGACTTCGTCAAGGCATTAGTACAAATGGAAGAAAAAGGGCTTGTTGTAAGAACAAGAAGCAATCGTTACGGACTGCCGGAAAAAATGAATCTGATCCGCGGTAAGTTAACGGGTCATGCAAAGGGTTTTGCCTTCGTCATACCTGAAGAGCCAGGGATGGATGATATTTTTATTCCGCCAAATGAAACGAACAACGCGATGCATGGAGATATCGTCCTAGCACGAGTCAGCTCGGAAAGCTCAGGACAAAGAAGAGAAGGAACCATCGTCCGAATATTAGAACGTGGGATTCAGCAAATTGTTGGAACCTACACAGAGAGTAAGCATTTTGGTTTTGTTCTGCCTGATGATAAGAAGTTCACTAGCGATATTTTTATTCCGAAAAATGCATCCTTAGGGGCAGTGGAAGGTCATAAAGTGGTAGTGAAACTGACCACTTACCCAGAAGGAAGGAAAAGTGCAGAGGGAGAAGTCATTCAAATTCTTGGTCACAAAAATGACCCGGGTGTGGACATCCTGTCAATCATACATAAACACAATCTGCCAATGGCTTTTCCGGATGAAGTGATTAATCATGCAAATAGTACACCTGAAACAATTGCGGAAAGCGATCTAGAAAACCGCCGCGATTTAAGAAATGAAACGATTGTGACGATTGATGGAGCTGATGCAAAGGATTTAGATGATGCCGTTACCGTGACAAAATTAGCAAACGGAAATTACAAGCTCGGTGTACATATTGCTGATGTTTCACATTATGTGACGGAAGATTCCCCTATCGACCGGGAAGCGTCTGACCGGGGAACGAGTGTCTATCTAGTCGATCGGGTGATACCGATGATTCCTCACCGTCTGTCAAATGGCATTTGTTCATTGAATCCGCAGGTGGACAGATTGACCTTATCATGCGAAATGGAAATTACCTCGAGTGGAGAGGTTATATCACATGAAATCTTCCAGAGTGTGATTAAAACAACGGAGCGGATGACGTATTCGGATGTGAATAAAATTCTTGAGGATCAGGATGAGGAACTGCTGAAGCGTTACGATCCGCTAATCCCAATGTTTCAGCTTATGGGAGAGCTTGCTCAAATTTTACGAGAAAAGCGGATGAAGCGCGGTGCCATTGATTTTGATTTTAAAGAGGCAAAAGTAATTGTGGATGAAGAAGGAAAGCCAAATGATGTTGTTCTTCGTGAACGTTCTACAGCAGAAAGGCTAATTGAAGAGTTTATGCTTGCTGCCAATGAAACGGTGGCTGAGCATTTCCATTGGCTGGATGTTCCGTTCATCTATCGTATACACGAGGATCCGAAAGAGGATAAGCTAAGAAGATTTTTCGAGTTTATTACGAACTTTGGTTATTTAGTTAGAGGAACGGCCAATGCTGTACATCCGCGGGCATTACAGGAAATAATCGAAGAGGTGCAAGGAAAGCCGGAAGAAATGGTAGTTTCGACGGTGATGCTTCGCTCGATGCAGCAGGCTAAATATTATCCGGAAAGCCTGGGACACTTCGGGCTGTCAACGGAGTTTTATACGCATTTTACTTCACCGATTCGCCGTTACCCTGACTTAATTGTCCACCGGTTAATCCGAACGTATTTAATTCAAGGCAAGCTGGATGCAACGACAAGAGAAAAATGGAATGTCCTATTACCGGATATTGCCGAGCATACCTCCAATATGGAAAGAAGAGCAGTTGACGCGGAGCGGGAAACAGACGAGCTGAAAAAAGCTGAATATATGGAAGATAAAATTGGCCAAGAATATGATGGAATTATTAGCTCTGTTACGAACTTTGGGATGTTTGTTGAGTTGCCGAATACGATTGAAGGTCTGATTCATGTTAGTTATATGACGGATGATTACTACCGTTATGATGAACGCCATCTAGCAATGATTGGTGAACGTACAGGCAATGTCTTCCGAATCGGGGATGAAATTACGGTTAGAGTGATTAAAGTAAATAAGGAAGAGCGTTCTATCGATTTTGAGATTGTTGGCATGAAGGGGACCCCTCGGAGAAGGGATTCCAAAGAATTACCGAAGATTATCCGAACTGGCAGCAGCGAGCGAAAGCCTCGTAAAGGGAAATCTGAACAAGGCCAAGGAAAAAATAATAATGGCAAAGATTCAGGAAAAAGTCCAAGAAAGAAAAAGAAGTTTTACGACAATGCCCCAAAAGCGAAGAGAAAGAGTAAAAAGCGTTAGTTTATAATATTAGAGGGCCTTTATCAATTTTAGGCTCTCTTTTTCAATCCACCTAGGCTCTTAATTGAGCGAGCCTTGGAAATTTGCTACAATGAGGTTATCGAAAAATTCCTTTCTGCTAGTTAGCCCCCAAAAGGTTTTGTTCTTGCAGAAAAGAATGTAAGGGGGAAATGTCATGCCAAAGGGCGCAGGAAAAATGATTGCCCAAAATAAAAAGGCTTATCATGATTTTGCAATAGAAGAAACCTATGAAGCTGGAATTGTCCTTCAGGGAACTGAAATCAAATCTATTCGTGCAGGCAAAGTTAACTTAAAAGATTCGTATGCCAGAATTGAAAAAGGAGAAGTTTTTCTCATTGGGATGCATATTAGCCCATACGAACAGGGAAACCGCTACAACCATGATCCATTGCGGACAAGAAAGCTGCTTCTTCACGGAAAAGAAATCAGCAAATTGATCGGCGACACGAAGGAAATTGGTTATTCAATTGTTCCATTAAAGCTATATTTGAAAAACGGCTTTGCGAAGGTGTTAATCGGCCTTGCAAAAGGTAAGAAGAAATACGATAAACGTGAAGATCTGAAAAAGAAAGAAGCGAAACGTGAAGTAGACCGTGCTTTCCGCGAAAGACAGAAGATGTAGGATTGTTTTACAAAAACTTACAATTGAAATTGTGGTTAGATGTGCTATAATAATAACTGTCACGAGGCAGTGACACATAACTTTAGCTCAGCTAAACTTGAGCATTCCGTTAGTTGTAAGCATGCAGAATAAGCTTCGGTGCAGACCTTTTATAATGGGGACGCTACGGATTCGACAGGGATAGTTCGAGCTTAGGTCGCGAGTCGAGGGGATCGGCCTCGTTAAAACGTCAAAGCCTATAACTGGCAAACAACAAAACAACTTCGCTTTAGCTGCTTAATAGCGCTTAGCGGTTCGCCCCTCCATCGCCCATGTGGTAGGGTAGCGGACTCACTCTAAGTGGGCTACGCCGGATCTCACCGTCTGAGGGAAAAGGAAGAGCACAACCAGACTAGCTGACCGGACGCCTGTCGATAGGCATAAGGATCAGCGAAGCGCGAATATATCGACTACACTCGTAGAAGCTTAAGTGCCGATGTTTCTGGACGAGGGTTCGACTCCCTCCGTCTCCACCAAATACATATTTGGTGGTTTTTTATTTGTCTTGTGACTTAAACCATAAAAGTGTCAAGGTGACATCCTTATGCTTTAAAAAGGAAGGTTACATTCTTATGCTTTAAAAACACAGTTGAGTATCATAAAACTACACTTTTTGATTCATTACTAATAGTATTCATTATTAAGTATTGTTAAAGGCCATCTTTTGATGGTCTTTTTTATTTGATGTATGACGAAAGATATTTTAGGAGGAAAAGAACTCGTTATAGGTGTAGTTATATAAAAAAGATTGATCATTTAAAATAAAGTTTGATTAAAAATCCTGTGTTGATATGCAGGATTTTTTCTTATTCCACAATCGGGCCAGATTGTTGAGTAACTTGTTTTCAAAACAAGTGGATATTTTGGAAGAGATTGTGAATAAATGTACTTATACTAAAGGAGCAGGTTAATTCAATAATCCGAAGGAAAAAGGTATATAGAAAGGGAACTTTTTGATATACCAGATTATATAAAGGAGAGAAGGCTATGAGTAAATCATTTATTGAACAAGTACATTATATTAGAATTCCTGTAAAAGATTTAGAACTATCTGCTCAATGGTATAGAGATGTATTAGGACTCCAGTTATTAAACATTACTGAGGAACTTGCGATTTTAAAAGTAAATGAAGGACCTTTTTTACTTATCTTAGTTCCTACCGAAGATGAAACATTTGCACATTTTACAATTGATAATAAACAAGAATTTAGCATTGGCTTTACAAGTCCAGAATTATCTAAATTTCATCAACACTTAATTGATAATCAAGTTAAGGTCGAGGATATAAAAGAAGATAATGGTCATGCCTTTTTCCACTTTTATGACCCAAATGGTAATAAACTTCAAGTACACTGGTAAGATTATAATAAATAAAATTACAATATTTTATTAACGGGTGATTGAGTTCAATAACGATCTTCAACAATCGGGCGCGATTGCGGAGGAACGAAAGCCTAATTTCTTTACTAAAAACACTAAGAAATTAGGCTTTTTCTTCTCGTTGTAAATTTGCGGTTCTCTTAACTCTACCCCTAATTGGTCAATTTAAGGCATAAAAATGGTTTAAATCTAATATATAATAATCCCCAGTTTCTTTTGTTAGTTATACAACATTGCTTCGAGTAGACCACTTTCAATCGCGACCCACTCAAAGCAATGAAAACTGCAGTATTCTGAAGTCCTCTGCCAATAAGCCATCTTCTTAAGCTGATAATCACTGTGAAAACAGATTTATCAGCTAATCTGAATGATTATAAAATTCTAATGTTAATCGGATAAATATATGGCTCCTCAGGTTCAGTGACTTTTTTCCAATCGGTTATTTTTATGAAGGGAAGCTCCATTCCATTATAAGTTGTGATATCCAGGACTCCATTTACTTCTATCCAAGTATCTGTATCGATTGAAGAGGCTTCAGGAAGTTCTGTAAGAAATCCTACAATGCTTGCATCTGCCACACAGTGGGTAATTAAAAACCTGGCAATAACAAGCTGATCCTGTTCAAATCCATCCTCTTTATAAGCAAAACCAGTTAATTGAATGGGTTTTCCTTTATATTTATGGATGTCCTTATGAATATCTTCATAGTAGGTGGAAAATAAGGAATCTTCCATAATAACGCTTGGATTTTGGGCTAGCTTTTTCTTCAACAGTTCATAATCTTCTTCTGACATTTCTTCCTGGGCAGTTAAATTCTGATCCATTTCATGCTCTTCTAGTTGGGCTGGAACTGCAATGTTTTCATTTTCCGTAATATCATTTTGATCATCTTCGCTATTTTCATCAGGTTGATTAGATTCATTGCTTGTTTCATTTTTTTGCTGCTGTTTCTGATTCGCAATAATGGCCATGCCTCCCTTTTTATTAGCAATGGAAGCATCAAGGACCTTGGCGGGAAGCAAGAAGCCTGTTATTAAAGGAAAAACAATCACCACGTAAGAGAGTAGCTTCTTTGAATTAAAAGGTGTGTCACCGTGATCATGATGATGGCAGCAATCACTTTCTTCATGATGACAATTATGATGTTTGTGGTCCTTGGCTGTCCAAATTCTTGTCAGCTGGATAAGAAATAATACGAGAAATAGTATCGCTGCTGAAATACTTAAGCCTTCATACTTAGGATTAATATATTTCGTAATCTCTCCTGTAAAATGAAGCTTAAAAATTAAGATGGGAAAGCTTAATAAAATTAGAGCTCTAATAGCCTGCTGAGAATGAAAGTTCATAGATTTCTCCCCTTATAGAAAGCCTGACACTAATAGTAATGAAACAAAAACGATTGCAACAACGAAAGCTAGTACAGTCATAACAAATTTAAAACGAAAGACGCTTAGCATCATTAAAGTATTTTTTAAATCAATCATAGGTCCAAAAATCAAAAAGGCTAAAATAGAAGGCGTTGGAAAGATACTACTAAATGAAGCGCCAATAAATGCGTCCGCTTCAGAGCAAAGGGATAACACATAAGCGAGTCCCATCATAACGATTATGGATGAAACGGGCCCATTCCCGGCTTCTAGCAATGCTTTTGCTGGCATATAGGTTTGGACAAATGCCGCCAAAAATGCTCCCATTATTAAATATTTCGCCATATCAAAAAATTCATCAATTGAATGGGTAAGCATGGACCATAACCGCGTGATAAAATCCTCTTTCGGCTGTTTATGTATGTGAACAGTGGTGGTAGATGATTTGAATTGTGCTCCTTTGAAAAACAGGCTGACAGCAAAAGCAACCATGACAGCAATGATAAAACCTAGCCCCATACGCAATCCTGCAATCGTCATATTATTACCAAAAGCCATGTAAGTGGAAGCGATCACAATGGGATTAATAAGAGGACCTGTCAGCATAAAGCCCATAGCCGCATATATCGGCACCCCTTTGCCAACGAGTCTCCGTACAATCGGAACAATTCCGCACTCACAGGCGGGGAACAATGCGCCAACGACACAGCTCATGATTACTGCCAAGACTTTATTTTTAGGGATACATTTTCGAATATGATCTTCCGTTACGAAAATTTGGATAATCCCTGCAATAAGCACGCCAATTAAAACAAAGGGCAATGCTTCTATTAAGATACTAATGAAAATAGTATTCAGATTTAAGATTGATGGCGGAAGACTTATCGAGCCTTTAAAGCTTGAGCCAAATGAAAAAAGATAAAGGGCTAAGGCGATAATCAAAACTCCAGTAATCTCAATGATATGAGTGCGAATAATTCGGTTCATAATAATCTCCTTATTTTTTGTGTATATAATAATTTGTCGGTCAGCTTATTTGAACAAGCCTTGATGTACGAAGGAATCTCCAGCGCAGTGAAAATAGGCTGACCGACTTTTATATACCAAATCATTAAATCGTAACAATTACGCTTTATATTTTAAAGTAAATCTATGATCAAATAAACAAAAATATGAATTAAAAATATAAAATTGATTGGATGGAAAATTTGCTATATAAATTTTTTTATTAATAAATCTTGCATTGAAGAAAATTTTATAATATTATTTAAATCGTAATGATTACGCTTTGTGTAAAGGATTCTTTTTAACACAGTCAGTAGGGGGAGAGGTGTGTATTCCTCCTTCAAGAGCTTCAGTAAGTAATAAAGTATTGTGGATAGCAATATTGTTTAAATCGTAATGATTTTGATTTAAGAAAAAGAGGTGAACAAAATGGTTAATAAGATACCAGTTACTGTGTTAAGCGGATACTTAGGTGCGGGGAAGACAACATTGCTTAACCATGTATTATCGAATCGTGAGAATAAAAAAATTGCTGTCATTGTAAATGATATGAGTGAAGTGAATATCGATGCTTCCATGATCAAACAGGGGGGCTTCACCAGAACAGATGAGAAATTAGTCGAGCTTCAAAATGGTTGTATTTGCTGTACATTAAGGGAAGATTTAATCATTGAAGTTGAAAGGCTTGTACAAGGAGGAGATATTGATTACATCTTAATCGAATCTACCGGAATTTCAGAGCCTATTCCTGTTGCTCAAACATTTACATATGTAGATGAAAGTCTTGGAATAAACTTACCTGATTATTGCAAGCTTGACACAATGGTAACCGTTGTAGATGCGAATCGATTCTGGCATGATTTCGCATCAGGTGAAAGCTTGCTAGATCGGAAGGAAGCAATGGATGAATTCGATACTCGCGAAGTCGTTGATTTGTTAATTGATCAAATAGAGTTTGCCAATGTATTAATTTTGAACAAGATTGATTTAGTTGATAAAGAAAGTGTTCAGGAGTTAAAGGCTGTTCTTCAGAGGCTAAATCCAGATGCCAGGATCATTGAGAGCTCACATGGTCAAGTGGCACTAAATGAAATCTTGAATACTAATTTATTTGACTTTGAAGAAGCAAGCCAAGGTGCAGGCTGGATAAAGGAATTAAATGAAGAGCATACTCCCGAAACAGAAGAGTATGGCATTTCATCCTTTGTCTATCGAAGGAAAAGACCCTTTCATCCGGAAAGATTTACGGAATGGCTGGAAGAGTGGCCAGAAGATATTGTTCGAGCAAAAGGCTTCTTATGGCTAGCTACTCGAAATGATATGACTGGGTTATTGTCACAAGCAGGACCATCAATCATTCTGCAAGGTGCGGGAGAATGGTTGGCTGCTTATCCGGAATTGGAAAGAGAACAGATTCTCAAAGATGAACCAGAACTGCTTGAAAAATGGGACGATCAGTTTGGAGACCGAATGATTGAACTTGTCTTCATTGGGGTGGACATGTCGCAATATGAAATTGAAGCTTCATTAGATAAGTGCTTGCTAACGGATGAGGAGATGCAACTGGACTGGAATGATCTAAAGGACCCACTTCCTCCATTTATAGCAGCACAATAGTCGTAAACTCGTCGTTTATCCGTCACTGTTGTACAACTATCCGCCAGATTTCAATAAATATCCGCTACTTCAAAATTAGGAGATGAAAACCATGAGAGTGAAAATCACATTAGCATGTACAGAAACAGGAGATCGTAATTATATTACGACCAAGAATAAAAGGAACAATCCAGACCGCATTGAGCTAATGAAATACTCCCCACGTTTAAAAAGATATACACTTCACCGTGAGACAAAATAATTTAACACGTCTATTTCTGCTAAATTTTTAATAAAGCCGATAAATCTAGGGTTTATCGGCTTTTGCTATTAAGTCAAAGCTAATTATGATTAGTTGCATGCAACATTTTCCTTTAATAACTCCAAAAACACTGACAAAGCCTTTGTTTGAAACAAGTTAATTTAGATAGTTGATAAAGTGTGTAAACATAGTCGTTTAACTTTGAAGAGTCTGATCTTAAAATCGTAATCATTATGATTATTAAAGAGAATTTAGGAGGCAAACATTAGTGGCAAAGAAATCCAAAGTTGCAAAAGAGATCAAAAGAAAAAAAATGGTAGATAAATATGCGGATTTAAGAAGGGAACTAAAAGAAAAAGGGGATTATGCTGCATTAAGTAAGCTTCCTCGTGACTCAGCACCTTCTAGGCTTCATAACCGTTGCCAAGTTACTGGGAGGCCAAGAGGATACTTAAGAAAGTTTAAGATGTCTCGTATCGCTTTTCGTGAATTAGCACATAAGGGGCAGATCCCTGGAGTTAAAAAATCTAGCTGGTAAGCAGTGGAACGACAGGAACAACGTTAGTGTAGTGCTTACAAGTTCCTGTTTGATTTATGTTAAGAATGCCATTTGAAGATTTAGAAAGGCTAGCCGAACATGAATATAAATGATTTTGAACACTAAGGGAAAGATGGTCGTATGTAATGAATGAAAAAGTGATGGAGATTTTTGCGAGGGATATTGTGGCTTCTCTACCAAGAAGTAAAAGAAAGCTTTATCAATTTATTGAAGATATTGAAGATAGTTTAGCACAACAATCCGAAACGAAAGAGCAATTTTTAGCCCTTCTCAAAGAGCAATTACCCCACCTTCAAGCAGCCAATCGCTTTAATATGTCGTTGGATGAAATAGTTAAATTGATGCACGAAATTGAAGATGAAATAAACGAAAAACTAGAAAGCAAAATAAAAAATTATAAGTGGATTGACTACACAGAACAAGTACATGGTAATCAGGTTGAGACAATTAAGAACATACAGTATTTCCTTGTTTTATCATAGATAATGGATTATGTAGTATCTCTATTCAAGAACCGGGCGCGATTATAGAATAACTTTAAGATTTAAACAACTTTACTGTAATATTTTTTAGTGCAGTGAGATATCTACGACAAAAATTAAACAATTTTTTTAACCCCATGCTAATCAGCATGGGGTTATGCTGTTAGAGTTTTAAAATTGATTTAATTGCCAATTAACGATAATAAAAACGAGAAAACTTCTTAATATTTTTGTATTGCTGATTACTTTGTACTTAGGTTTTGTCTTGCTGTAAAATAATTCACATTCCAAATTTCGAAAAATTATATAAACTTTTTTCAGATTTACCGACACAAACCTGTCTACTTTTGTCGAAGGGTGTAATGAAAATCAGATCAGGAGGAAACAGTCTATGAAAATTAAAAAATCACTAATAAGCGGTGCAGCAGCATCAGCACTACTTCTTTCTTCTTTAGGAACAAGCGCTGCATATGCAAATGAGGATACAGTTGAACCAACCACACCAGATACGGAAGAAGTAGTTGGAGTTGATGTAAACGATGAAGCGACAGCGGTAGAAGAAAATTTAGCTGATGAAGAAGCTACTGCAGAAGATGAGGCTTCAGAAGAAGTGACTACGGATGAGGAAGTTGCAACAGATGAAGAGGTAACTGAAGAAAATTCTGCTACTGAAGAAGAAGCAGATGACACAGAAACAACAGAAGAAACGGTTCAAGAGCAAGAAGAGGCACCAGCTTTGGTTCCTGGAGATTTCTTTTACTTTGTAAAAATTATGATGGAAAAAGTAAGACTTGCTGTCACATTTGATGATTACAAGGAAGCTCGTCTTTTAGCTGATTTTGCTGCTGAGCGTATTGCTGAAGCAAATGCATTGCTTGCAGAGGGAAAAACTGATGAGGCAACAGCACTTTTAGAAGAGGCAATCGCTATTCAAAAGGAAGCTACTGACAGTTTAGCAGAATCAGAAGAAATTTCTGGTGAAGATACAGAAGCGACAGAGGAAGCTGCTGATGAAACTGAAGTAACTGAAGATCAGGCAGCTGAAGACACTGAAGCGACAGCAGAAACAACGGAAGGCGAAGAAGTTGCAGCAGAAGATGAAGCGACAGAAGATGAAGTAGAAGCGAAACTTGCTCAAAACATTGATGCATTAGCTGCAGCATTATCACATGTTAAAAACCCTACAGCTCAATTAGCATTAATGAAAAATATTCAAAAGTCTTTTGCGAAATTAGACAAGAAGCTTGCAAAGCTTGAAGCAAAAGCAGCAAAATTTGCAGTTGAAACTACTGATGATGAAAAAGTTGTTGAGGAAGAAGCAGCAGTAGATACTGAAACTGCGACAACAGAAGAAACCCCAGTAGAAGAAGCAACAAAGGAAACAGTAGTTGAGGAAGTCGTAACTGAAGAAACAGTAGTAGAAGAAGTAACAGAGGAAACAGCCGTAGAAGAACCAGTAACAGACGAACAAGCTGAGACTGAAGTTGCAGAAGAAACTAAAGAAACTACTGTTGTTGCTCCAGGATTAGCTAAGAAAGAAGAAGCAAAGGCTAAGGCTGCAGAAAAGCGTGCTGAAGGTCAGGCAACAGGTCTTGCTAAAAAGCAAGAAGCTAAAGAAAAGCAAGTTGATAAACAACAAAAAGCAAATGAAAAGAAACAAAACGGCCAAAATAAAGGCGCTGAGAATAAGAAAGACAATGGTAAAGGGAACGAATAATACATTTCATAAGCCTAGTACTCCGAGTACTAGGTTTTTTTTCTATTAGTTTAGGCAGCAGATCTTGTGCTTAAACCATATTGTAAATGGCAACGAATAATATCCGGTAACAGCCGTTAATTTACTTTTTAAAATTAGATAGACTGAGTTCAGTACTTTAAATATGGAACTACTATAACCTTATTAAATTCCATAGATCCTATAAACATTCCTAATCAATTACATTTGATTACTCCAATTCAAGAAAAGGGCGCAATTCTGCAGCAAGAATTACGCTCTTTCTTTATGTTAAGGGCCAGATTGTGGAGTAGCACTTATTAAACTTTGTTGCGCGAAAAAGGACAGTGGCAAGTCCCACGGGCATTATTCCATTTCAATTATTAGATTCTTAAATTGCATAATTTACATCATTTGATTGGCGATATTGAATAACACCTTTGGATAATTATCATCATTAGGTAAACCAAAAATATGAATATGATATTCAATATCATCTATTTGAAAATAAAGATTTGATGGCGAGTATTTGCCAACAACACCATTTTTTAATTTCACTTCATCATAATATTTGGGTTGGGGTGGGGATATATTGAAATTGTATACTATGATTTTCAAAATTATCGGATGATCCGGATTCTCTTCTTTCGAATAAGCACGAAAAGTGACCAATAACTTTTTTCCGTCATTTTCTAAATCCTCTATAATAGCAGGTTTAAAACCATCGGTTTCAAAAGGTATCGTCTTGGGTAATTTTATTATAAATGGCAGTGCTTCTATGCCATCTTTTACAGATGGTGCTTCATATTTGATGTATGTTTCATTCCCCTGTTCATCCCAAGCAGTATTTATTACTTTTAATTTAGATGGGTCAAAAATTATTTCTTTATAGCCTTTGCAACCAAAAAGAAGTAATAAAAGGAGAACTGAAATAAATATCAATTTTTTCACAAAAAATCACTTCTTTATAATTTATTATTCGTAATGCAAGATATATTTGAATATTCAAATATTATTTATTTAAATTATAACACAATAAAATATTAAAATTACCCAATTTTGCTAACCCCTATATTACGAACGGGTGCTAACCCAAAGATAAATTAATTGATTTTAAGATTGAGATCATGTTTTAGTTATTCAATTAAGGGCGCTTTAATAGTGCAACGAAAAAAGCCTAATTTCTCAATATTAATTTTGAGAAATTAGGTTTTTTAAATTTAAATTCCCTAAAAGTTGTATATTCATAGTTCAAGACGATACCCCGCGTTGGTTTATCTACAACTCAATGGGAATTAATACTCTACAGAATAAAGCATCACTTATTATAAGGTGTTTAGAAATATTTCATACATATTTTAGAAAGTTTTAAGATTTGTGTGATATAGTTCTTTAAATATTTTAGAAAAATGAGGTTCTTTAATCTGGATAATGTGGTTTACAAAAGTATCTTGCATGCTAAGAATAAGGAATGATCTGGTGAAAATTTTATAACAGAGTGAGTGAAAGAGATGTCAATTAAAATGAGGTTTCTGTTGTCTTATGTTGGGGTGATCCTTTTTTCTATCACTTTATTATTGACAGCTGGTTTTTTAATTATTTTTGCCATTACAGGTGATGTAAAATCTATAGAACATCTTTACAAAAAAACGTATGTACAAAAACCTTTGACAACAGTAGAAGAAAGTGTGTTTCTCGATTTAAAGCTTTTTGCTAAAAAAAATCCTAAACAGCTCCTAAATGAAAAGGAGATCAAGGGGATTGAGCAGGAGGATATCGAGATTGTTGTTAGAAAGGGCACAAAAGTCGAGTACGCTTCCCCTGCTCTTGACAAACAGGCATTGGTTAAATCCCTTCCCGGGTTTGAAGAAACAAACATCAATACGCGAGATACGATTAGAATAAACGACAATTTTTTTACGTATGTGAAGTTTGATTTTTATTTTCCGGATAAAAGTGAAGGAAGTATTTTCGTATTAAGAAAGGCAAGTTCCTATGCTGAGCTCATTCGAGAATTGTTTCCAATTTTATCCGGACTTTTGCTGTTTCTGTTTATTATGATTATTGGTGTATTGAACTATTTAGTTTCACGAAGCATTATTAGGCCTATCTCAATTCTTAAAGAAGGTGCCGAAAGAATAAAATCAGGAGATTTAAATTTTGAAATCAAGGCCATTTCGAATGATGAAATCGGGCAATTAAATAGGGCATTTGAGGAAATGAGAATAAAATTAAAAGAATCCGTTAATCTGCAGCTTCAGTATGAAGAAAATCGAAAAGAGCTTCTGTCTAATATTTCACATGATTTAAAGACACCTATTACTTCGATTATTGGATATGTTGAGGGGATTAAAGATGGTGTAGCAAATACTCCTCAAAAAATGGAAAAGTATTTATCGACTGTGTACTTAAAAGCAAAAGATATGGATTCATTGATTGATGAGCTGTTCTTATTTTCTAAGCTAGATTTAAAAAAGGAACCATTCAATTTTGAAACAATCGAACTTGATAAATATATGAGAGACTACTTAGAAGAACTTAAACTGGATTTACTTGAGCAAGGTATTCATATTGAGTTTCATCTTTTGAATAAACCTTTCTACGTGACAGCGGATAGGGAGAAATTAAAACGAGTATTAGCCAACTTAATGAGCAATTGTCTGAAATATATGAACAAAGACAAAAAGAACATCTCTATTTCCCTACATGAACAATTATATGATGTAGTTGTACAAGTAACGGATAATGGGCAAGGAATAGACCCTTCTTCTTTACCATATATTTTTGATCGTTTTTATCGTGCGGAACAATCGAGAAATTCTCAGACTGGCGGAAGTGGTTTAGGACTTGCGATCGCAAAACAAATTATTGGGGAGCATGGAGGGGAAATCTGGGCTTCTAGTGAGATAGGCAAAGGTACAAGTGTATTCTTTTCCCTAAGGAGAGGTGAAAAAGTGTGAAAGAAGTATTACTTATTGAAGATGATATTAGCATTGCAGAATTGCAAAGAGATTACTTAGAAATAAATAATTTTCGTGTCGATATTCAACATACTGGTGATGCAGGGCTTCATCAAGCGCTTAAAGGAAATTATGATTTAATCATCCTGGACATTATGCTCCCAGGATTAAATGGATTTGAAATATGCAAACAAATACGTGCTGTTAAAAACATTCCTATATTGCTTGTATCCGCCAAAAAGGAAGATAACGATAAAATTCGAGGTCTTGGATTAGGAGCAGACGATTATATTACTAAGCCTTTTAGTCCAAGCGAACTGGTTGCTAGAGTGAAAGCACATTTAGCGCGCTATGAACGGTTAGCAGGGAATCAATCCAATTCAAATACGATTTTCGTCCATGGAATATCCATTGATAAGTCAGCACGCAAAGTAAATATTAACGGAGAAGAAGTTCCGTTTACGACAAAGGAATTTGATTTGTTCGTATTTTTTGTAATGCACCCAAACCAAGTATTAAGCAAAGAGCAGCTTTATGAAAAGATTTGGGGGCTGGAGTCAGCTGCAGATGTTTCAACGGTCACCGTTCATATCAGGAAAATTCGTGGAAAAATTGAACGAGACCCTGCACAGCCGAAATTCTTGGAAACCGTTTGGGGAGCCGGATATCGATTCAATGTTTAAATTAAATAAAGTGTTTTAGACCCGTCACAATAGTGGCGGTTATTTTTTTTTACATGAAGAAATTTTAAGAATAAGTTTATCTTTTTTTAAGAATTTATTTAGAGGGAGTTTATAATTGTGCACTAACATACTAGAAGTAGTAACTAAGTTCATTGAGTGGATCTGAGTCTTTTATTTACAGTTTATAGCCAAAAATAATATTGAACGATAGGCAGGTGAATTTGATGTGGAGGTTGATAACAATAGTTATTGGAGGTATTAGCCTCCTTCAGGGATGTGTCTCAGATAATGATGCTGAACCAAATACACAGGAAAAAGAGGTAAGGGTAGAAATAGATATGAATGAACAATTAATTCAAGCTGCAGAACGAAAGGAAACAGAAACAATAAAGAGATTGATTGACGAAGGTGTCGATATAAATACAAAGGACTCAGAAGGACGAACTGCTACTATGATTGCAACTTATAATAATGATGTCGAAACCGTTAAAGTCTTGATTAAAGCGGGGGCTAACGTCAACATTCAAGATAACATGAAAAACAATCCTTTCTTATATGCCGGTGCAGAAGGATATGTTGAAATTCTTAAGCTTACGATCGAAGCAGGGGCGGATCCGGCGATGATTAACCGTTATGGAGGAACTGCATTGATTCCTGCTTCAGAACATGGTCATATAGATGCCATCAAGGAACTTCTCATTAAGACTGATATTGATGTAAATCATGTAAATGATCTCGGTTGGACCGCATTAATGGAAGCAATCGTGTTAAATAACGGTGGTGAAAGACAACAGCAAGCCATACAATTGCTAATCGATCACGGGGCGGATGTGAACATTCCGGATAGAAATAATATAACTCCTTTGCAACATGCACGTGAGAAAGAGTTTAAAGAAATTGAACAAATTTTGTTAAAAGCAGGAGCAAAATAGCCAGTTTGATAAGCTCCCCCTCAGTACAATCGAAACCCTAAAACTAATATAAATAATAGGCAATAATGTATATTACACTACAATCATAAAATGAGGAGACGATAGAAATGAACAAAAAAGCAAAAGCAATTTCATCAATACTGCTCGGATTCACATTAGTATTAACAGGGTGCAGTGCTAGTGCTGACGCCAAAGAAAATAATAGTAAACAAAAGCAAGAACAAGCTGTTAAAGAGACTAAAAAGGAAAATAAGTTAACCAAAGGACAGGAAATGGCTAACATTCTTAGCAGTACAAATTGGCAAGGTACAAGAGTGTATGACAAAGATAATAATGATTTAACAAAAGAGAACTCAAATTTTATTGGTCTTGCGAAATATGATGTAAAATCAGGAAGATATGAATTTTTTGATGCTAAGACAGGTGAAAGTCGTGGCGATAAAGGAACATTCTTTATCACCAATGATGGGAAGAAGAGAATATTAATTTCAGAATCAATGAATTATCAAGCTGTTGTTGACATGACAGAACTAAATAAAGATGTTTTTACTTATAAAAGAATGGGGAAAGATGCTAATGGCAACGATGTAGAGGTATTCGTTGAACATGTTCCATATAAAGAAAAAGAGCTGTCTTTTACTGATCCGGACAAGCAGTTAGACACTACTACAGGAGATATTGTTAAAGACGTTGATGGAGATAAAATTTTAGGTAGTACCCTTTGGAACGGAACAAAGGTATTAGATGAAGATGGCAATGACGTTACAAAGTATAATTCGATGTTTATAAGTCTAGCAAAATTTGATGACAAGACTAATAAATATGAATTTTTCAATGTTGAAACAGGCAAAAGCCGCGGTGATTATGGCTACTTCGATATTGTACACGAAAATAAAATAAGAGCCCATGTTTCAATTGGAGATAATAAGTATGGAGCCGCTCTTGAACTTACCGAACTTAATAATAATAAATTTACGTATAAAAGAACTGGTAAAGATAAAGACGGCAAGGACATAACTGTATTCGTTGAACATGAACCCTATAAAGGTGGCCTTAAACCAAAATTTACTAAATAAAACTCAAATATGATTGGCATGTAGTCAAAAAGGGAATGTTTTTCTCCATTCCCTTTTTGTTTAACAAAGAAAGAATTAACTAAAATTTTTTTGTCGAATTTAAACAGTAAGAGATTCAACTAAAATGAAAGGTTGGTACAAAAGGTTGTGAAGCTTTTTACTAAAACTAATGTGGGATTATCTTCAATAAGAAACATAATTAATCTTCCAGAATCGGGCGTGATTATTGAAAAAATAAGTAGGAGTTTGATACATATTAGGTCCATGATAAAATTTAAAGCTACAACAAAGTTAAAAAAACATCG
>NZ_JBALNX010000055.1:0-79252 GCF_036962035.1 Bacillus sp. JJ1773 | reverse complement strand
GTCGACCTCGAGGTCATAATTCAATCTGCCATGAATGTTAAAAAACTACCTTCCTGTCAGATGCCTTATGTATGTCGGGGTTGTACAGTCGCCTCCGCTTTTATTTTTTTCTACTTTTTAATACTAAGTGATTGTATCTTCGTTATAACATAATAATGAACAGGCAAATCATTTGTTTTTTGCAGAGCTACTACAGCATAACCTGCTTCAAAAAGGTGCTGAAAGACTTTTCTTGTCTTAAAACGCCAGTCAACGGCTAGCTCATGATCTGTTTTTTTCAATTCTTGAAAATTTGCAGGTACTGGTACAAGGAGGGGCTGATCGATGTTTGTTAGATTTGTCATCATTCCTTGATCTAAATCCCCTAATTTGGGCTGTCCATTGCTTGTTGTCTCCCAGCTGATCAGATGAATTCCTTCGTTAGACTGGACCTCATTCAAACTTTTACTGTCTGAGACATGCTCACTATTAATCCACCAATCGATTTGAAATCGATCAGATGGCAGCCCGCTATTCAGTCCGTCCTCCATTTCACCGTAGCAATTTTCTATATAGGTGCAACAGATGCCGCGAAGCTTATTCATATTGAGGTAGGCATTTCTGCTTTCAAGCGGGTCGAATGTCCATATGATCAATTCGTATCCCTTTTCGGCAGCTTCTCTTTTTTGTTCTACTTTTAATTTTGCACCAATCCCTTTTTCCTGATACTCAGGGTGGATTCCGAGCATATGAGAGCAGAGATAGGTTTGCTTTTGATCAAATCCAGGAAATCCGTAGCTGAATCCAACTAGTTTTTCTTGATCGAAAGCACCTAACATAATGCCGCCATTTTTTGCAGCCGTAACCGTTTGATGAATCGGAATGGCACTCATATTCCATACTTCTTCTTCTAGCTTTTGAACAAGCTTCATTTCACTGCTGCTGTGTAAAGTTCGTATTTCAAAATTTCCATTCAAGATAATCACCCTCTTAGTTGTCTGCCAATGTGTTCATAATGGTTCTCGTTAGAATTTCAATTCCTGAGAACATCGCCTCACGATTAAATGTCATGTTTGGATGATGGAGGCCTGGCGTTAACCCACAACCAAGTCCTAGCATTGTTGCTTTTATGTTCGGTCTCTTTAAAGTGTAAAAGTGAAAATCTTCGCCACCAGACGAAATGATAGGCTGTTTCAACCCAGTTTCACCTAGCGTATCTATAATAGCCTGCTTCATAAATTCAACTGCTTCCAAATCTACCTCCGCAGCAGCCACATTCGCTTTTGTTTCAAATGGAATGTTTACCCCGTACAATAAACTTATTTGTTTAAAAATATTCTCAATTTTTTCCGTTAACTCTTCCATTACTTGATTCGTTTGCGCCCGTACATCAAGGCTAAAGGATCCTCTGCCCGGTATGATATTGCCTGAATCGCCGCCAGCATGGAATTTAGTCATTTTTGCTGAGTACGGAACCATTGGATTTAGATGAATGCCTTTAATTTCATTGACGATTGCGGCACCAATTTCAATGGCATTTTGTCCTAGATGTGGCCTTGCTCCATGTGCATCTTCACCAATTATTTCTCCCGTAATAAACTTAGCAGCTCCATGATAAACGGCAGGTACAGCATATCCATCTTCTAGCTCCTGAATAGGTCTTAGATGAACACCGTATAAGTAGTCAACATCATCTACTACATTCTTCTCGATCATTTTCAATGCCCCTGTTCCCTTTTCTTCAGCGGGCTGGAAAATAAATTTAAGTTTTGCTTTATTCGGGAAGTTTATTTTCTTCAACAGCAGCATGGTTCCGATGATCATCGTCATATGGGAGTCATGCCCACAAGAATGGTTTGCTTTGTATATTCCATCAACTTCCTGCCAAAGCGCATCAATATCCGTTCGTAAACCTACACAAATATCTCCGCTGCCTACTTCGGCAACAAGACCTGTACAATCATCAAAGGTTTTTACTTTAAAGCCCTGTTTCACAAGAAATGTTTGAATGTATTCAGTCGTTTTGAACTCTTCCCAGCTAACTTCAGGATGTTGATGAAAGTAATCAAAAAGGGAGTTAATAGTTGGTTTAAGCTGATCTAAGAAATCTTTCAAGTAACTTCCCCTCCATCAATAAAGAAATAATCTTTAAATAATTCTTCATATTGCTCTTTGCGCTTTTCGAAGCGATTTGAATTTTTTACTGTTACACCGGCAACAACCGCATTTAAAAAAGAAAATAGAGCTGTTGTCGTGTCAATGGCAGATTTATTAAAAGGAAAAATCGGAAATAGCATATCAGAATATTCACTTATCGGTGATTGAGGAGAATCTGTAATCCCGATAATAATTGCCCCCTGCTGCTTTGCTAATTTTGCAATTGTGATCGTCTCTTTTAAATAACGATGAAAAGAGATCGCTATCATGACAGATTGACTATTCATCCCGCTTAACGTGAAAACAATATCATCCGAATCGGAACGGACTAATTTAACCCGATCCTTCACTAAACCAAGTGTAAAAGAAAGCCAATTTGCTGCCGGAAATGATGTTCCCATTCCTGAAATATAGATGGATTCCGCATTTACAAGCTGATCGACCATTCGGTACAATTCATCTTCATTGACAAGCGACATCAATTCTTTAATGCGCTCCCGATCCTTTTCCATGACCTTGGCGAAAAAATTTGGCTCCTCAGCTAACTGGAGCTTTGTTGTATGATAAGTCCCAAGGCTGCTCTCCTGATAAAGGAGCTGTTCGCGCACCTTCTTTTGCAAATCGGAAAAGCCAGATAATTTTATCGCATAACAAAATCGAATAACAGTCGTTTCACTGACCCCCACTTTGAAACCAATTTCATTCGCGGACATCAACGCAAAATCTTTAGGCATTTTGAGAAGGTAATTTGCAACCTTTTGCTGTCCCTTCGAGAGCTGATTATAGTTTGCAAGGATAATCTTTTTTAATTCCATGTTTTTCCCCTTAAAAATGAAGCGTAGACTTAATTTTGGAAAATTAGTGAAGTTTGAACTTCATTTTTATTACTTTTATAAAATAACACATTTCGACAAAATAAACAATAATAATTCTGAAAATTCATCAAAAATTGATTGTTACTTATATTTAAATGGTTCGTAACATTACAGTTGACCAATTGATGCCATAAAAAAAATGCAGCCTTACAAGAAGGTGCATCTAAATAAGTTTATTTAGGAAAAATGACTGAAAGAATTTTATCCATATTCATTCCAGATTCCACTTCATAAATGCCCGGGCGCAGCTCGTTTGATAACCCCCGCTTTTCTACCTCATTTGAAAATGTTCTTGCATGATCAATGATTTTTGCTCTTTCTAGGCTTCTGCCGACATCAATGCTTGTCATACCTGAAGAAACGTTTAACACTGTGCGATAGACAACCTTATTCTCTTTATTGCCTTTATCTTCTTCAGTTTCTGTCGCCTTCTCTTCGTCCGCTTGATCTGCGAGCTGCTTCCATTCTTTTTCTGTATAAATAACATAGCCTTCTGATGATAGCTTGTCCTTCATCTCTTCATTCGATAGTTTTTCAACTTTATTATTTGTAGTTACTTCAGTTGGACTATTAAAGTACACAATCCCGCACAAGGTCGCTGCTGCCACTAATCCACCTGCAAAGCTGCGCATAGATTTAGACGTCATTTTCGACCTTGCCCCTTTCCTCTTTTGGCTTAATATAGGAAGCTAATAGGCTTTCTGCCTCATCTGTACTCAGCTGTTTTTCCAAAGCAATGCTTTCATATGAATATCCGCGCCTATGTAAGTCAATCATCTCACGAAGCAATAGTCTTTTCTCATAAGAAACTGTTTCAATGCCAGCTTCTTTCGCTGTAATTTCAGCATCGATTTCGAGACTTTTAATTTGCTGTTGAAGCTGATACACTTCTTCCATTAATGAGAAGGTAAGTTGATCTATTTGTTGTTCAAGTCTTGATGAAGATTGCCCAGATTTATAAAACGATAAAATGAGCAGCACAATTGCTGCAATAAATAATATGGCTAATGCCCATCCCATCATTTATTCCTCCCTTACTATTTGAATAACTCGCATGTTAAATTATACATGATGTATGTAAGATTTCTATTTAAATAAACAAAACAGATCTATTGTCATAGGTTTATGGCAAATTTATGCGCGGTTAGAATATTTTATTTTAAGTGCCTATCCCTGCCAGTGTAAATCTAGTTAATTAGTCACAATCAATTCTCAAAATTAAAGTATTCAGAAGTGTAAAAGTTGAAAAAAAAGTAATAAGCTACCCAATTTGTATGAGTAGCTTCTCTTAATCTATATTTTTCTTAACTGCGCAAACTTCCTTTCAACCAAAGCCGATCTCGATAGGGGCCAATCGGAATTTGGATAAGACTGGTTTTTCCAGTAGAATCCAGCTGATAAATCTCGTCACATGCATTCGCATCAAAATCGAGAAGCGGGTGCCCCCCCATTCCGTTGGCTAATGCCGCTATCAGTAATCGCTGTACCAACATACCCGCTTCCATTTGCTGGATACGATATCCTCTATACCCAATTGCTTCAATTAAATGATCCTTATCCCCTACTACATGCAGGCAGAGTGGCACTTGAAACAAATTAATATTCGGACCAGTCAATCCGCTTTGCAGCCTAAAGCGGTGATCTCCAAGATCTATCGATCGAAGTGAATGATCACTACTGTCATAATAATAAGCGCCATTTGGAATGCCTTCAACATTATAAAAGCAGCCATATAAGGAAACACGTGGCTTGTTCTTTATATGAATTTCATCCAAATCATTTCGATATGAAAAGGAAGCAGTCGCCTCATTCAGCAGATATGCTAGTTGAATGTGGCTTACTTTTCCCAATACAAAATCCAAGTCAGGTGAATATCGCTTTTTGCAGATTGAAGCTAGATCATACGACAAGCGTTCAACTTGTGGCAGAGATACAGCTTGACCGTTCCGATGCACACGATCTCTCGACTGGATCTTTCGAAACGACTGTGTTGTTTCCATCATAGATGCTTCATTTATCCTTGTTAACATCGAATAGTCTGCAAGTCTCTTTGACCGTTGAAAATGATGATGATGAATCTCCGGCAGCTCTCTGCACAATTCTTCAGAAGTGATTACCCCGTCTTTGTCTCCTAGGTTAGAAGTCCAATTTGTTGGTTCAATCGATAGAGGTATAACTGCATACACGCTTTCCTCCTGTTCGGGCAAACCAAGCAGATGGTTCAATGTCCGATCAAGAAATTGATAATATACCCCTGATGCGTAGCCAAAACGTTTCGACACTTCCAGCAGCTGCCCAATTAGCACACCAGCATCCAACCCTTGCAGCCGGTAGGAAAGGTTATGATACTTAAAGAAATTTTTCCAAAACATAGTCGAAACAAAAACAGTGCCAAAACACGCAGACATATCACAGCCATTCCCAAGAGCATTGGCTAAATATGAATCGAAATTTCCTTCTCGCAGCAGCACTAAACGGTGATGTGCCACGTCATAATGGTACACACCAACAGGCAAATTCTCCAATTTTAAATACATATATAATTCGTTTGGATACAATCCCCCGCCGGAAGGAATGAATCGCCTATACGAATGCATTAGTTCCATTCTGTTTTCTGTAGAATCTAATGGAGAGACTGATTGGGAAAATTGGGTAAGGCCGTTCACATACCATAGAAAATGACCGATTGTGCGAAGGTCAAGCTTTTCAGGTATTCCCCTTCCTTCTAGCATAAGCGGTACTTCTAGAGATAACGGTACTACCGGCAAGTCGCGGTAGAGCTTATATGCTAATGGCGCATCAGCCCAATCTGCTTCCCAGCCCTGCGGAATTATCTTTACAATATCAAAATGGAGATTGTGCAGAAATGTCTCAAGATTCATCTAACTTACCTCCCAGCAACCGCTTATGGAAACGGATGCGGATATGGATTGAGCTGCTCATATGTCAGCGGATGTTTCGAGTAGCCAAGTTCCATTGGTACTGTTAACACTCTATCCAGCCCGAATATGCGGGTAAGATGGTGTCCGAATGTCATCGGCAACATTCCCGGAATCAGCACTTTAACGCAATACAATCCGTTTCGTTTCGTTTCCGATGCCGTCTGGTCTACCACAATGACATCTAGATTTAATCGGCGAAATTCCAGAAGAATATCCCGCAGATCATCGGTCAAGTCTTTATGCTTGGAATTCCATTTGAATTCCTCGTCAAACGTCCTCATTGGACGGTTCTCGTTCAGCAAAAACTGCAGGCGCTCTTCCGCTTGCGGTAATCCGTAAAGCATCCCATGATGATTCATTTTCCGTACAAGTTTAGAATCTTGCAACATTCGCACATACTCTTCTTTGTTCGCTTCAAAATCCGCGTCAAGAGTTAGCATCATGCCTGCCAATTCGTAAACCGCGCTTTTCGCTGCTCGTACTGGGTCCAAATGTGCACCAGCAGCGCAAATAATATTTAGTCCCTTTTCTTTCTTGTTTTTCGCCAATGCCAATACGCTTGGAATTCCATTCTCCATCGTCGAGTTATAAAAATACAATTCATATCCTGCAACCGCACGTGCACGTTCGATCATCAATTGTAATTCTTGGTCGTTTGCGGAATAAGGGTCAAGACGAGGGAGTGGTAGCTGGGCGTACCAAGTCATCAAAAATGAATCACGCTCTACCACTTCCATTATTCCATAGAAAATGGCCTCCTCTAAACTTCCTCCCAAAGCACATCCGTTGGAAGTTTCATAGACAAAGCCCTCATCGCAACCCAAACTGTAATAAGCAAGCAGCTCTGGAACTAGAATCGGACGCTCTTGCATAAACGAATAGCCCCATACCCAATTCATTGAGCGTTCGGGATGAAACGGTTCGAACGGAAAATCAGGTAGTGAATACTGATCCTTAGTGTGTACGCCTACTTGGAAAGGATTGAGTGCTAGATGTTTTAGGTTTTGGAAACTGTCATAGACGACTGTCCGCTTTCCATGCGGAGACAAACCGCAGTACCTCTCCAAACCTTCTAAAATAGCTGTCGATTCACTTACCGCATATGAATTGGTCCTGCCTCCCACTCCTTCGTCTCCCGAGAACAACGGCAAATTGACACCTACATCGGCAAATGGTGTCTTAATGTCACACATTTTTCCATTTAAAAAGCCAGTCCGATGGTCCAAATAATCTTTGACAAGAATTTTATTCAGTTCATCCATCGATCGGGTGCGGTAACTATCATGACTGATTTTCGGGCTGGGCTGCAGCGATATTTGGGCCTCAGTCGCTGAATCGTCAGGTAATTGTCCACAAACTGCACACAAGGAGTCCGGCAAAAAGAATTGCCGTGAACTATTCAATGTTTTTAGATTGATTAATAATATATGATTTTCCAGGCGCGACTTATCACCTTGCAAAATGCTTTCCACCTCTGCTTCAATTAGGTGGGTCATCTGTAAAATTCCCGTTCGCGATGCCCAAGGATCACGCGGTTTTCCTCCTTGGTTAACAAGTCTCTGCTCAATCTCCCACATCTCATTACGATCTCGTCCGGCCATAAGACGTCTAATGTTTGCACACTGGGAACACCCTGGCTTGCCTTTTTCTACTAAGGGGCCGACAACTCCCTCGCCGAATGAAACGAATCCTCGCAGCCAAGGGATACCGGTTATTTGCGATAACTCTTCTGCCTTTTGATGAACTGAGGGATTCCAAGTATCGTGCAATACAAGAACCAATTTTGCCGCTTGTGGTAGATCTGTCTCAAAATCAGCTAGTCGAACGATCTCGTATTGAGTGGATAGTTCTGCAGAAACGCTGTCTGCCAACAATCCTCTTCCGACAACTACTACGACAGCACTCACTGGGATTCCTCCTCCCGTATCATCACACCATAAATCCCTTCCAGTCCCATTTTCAAAAATGGTTCCATCTCTACTTCGAAGACAAGAAGCTGCTTGTGGCTTCTTTCTAACATTTTTATTGCTAAATGAAGCAAAGCTGGTTCTGTAGGCACTTCACACTCATGAATAACAAGGCTTCGATGCTCACTTTCTTCCAGACGTACGCTTGAAACCTCCACCACCTTTGTCGTAAGGAAAGCCGAATCATTTTGTACTATCATAATCACATGTTGCAGAACATTTCGTAACGCCCCTGTGATATTCAACCCTACACTGCCATACCAGCTTCCGTTCGTACCAATCCATACTACGGGGAATCCGGCCAATTCCTCCCCTAAGCCTATTATTGGTTCTCCCCTCATCATCGTTAGTGCCTGAAAATAATAACGACAACGCTCATCCTCTATCTCACTTAAGTACACCCGTGAGACAGAATTTTTCTGATGGACCAATTGTTTGTTTAGTTCCATTTCCAAACACTTTTGCAATCCGCGGCCAACACCTTCTGCAAATGTTTCCCCGGCTCCAAAACCAATATTCTTCTGGTCTGTTAAACTGCTAACCACACCATTGTGTAGGGGCAGAGAAGTAATGAGAAGATTAGTAGTTTGTGATACATAAGCCTCGATTCCTGACAGTCCTGCTTCTTTCAGTGCCTCTTCATGTGTCAAACCGGTAACAATCATCTCAGGCAACAGCTCTGCTGGTCCTTCCGACAGCAAGTCAACTGCCTGAACACGACACTGAGCGAGCGGCAGCTGCTTTAAGTCCCCCTCTTCCCAAATATGAAAAATGCCTGATTCAGCTGATGTTAACTGGCTAAAGAAAAAGAGTAATTTACTCGAATCACCTTTATTCATGCTACGTTCAAGCCATGAATCTATATCTTGTACCCATTCAGCAGACACACCACTAGCGACCAATGGGTGTGGCACGAAGGAATGCCAGCTTCCTTCCAGCGTATTCAGATTAAGCAGGAAAATTTGATTATTCTGTTCCGATTCCCTCACTTTCGTACTCTCTTTGAATAATTCAAACACGATCACATTAGCCAACATCGCTCCCGCAGTAGATGAGAAGGCGGTTAACTGCTGGTCTCTAAAAAATACAGATTGATGGATACGGTTCCAAGCTGACTCCCAGCATGCACTAGAGTCTGGATGCACCAAAGGACCTGCAAGTCCCACCTGGTCTAGGCAAATAGCTGGTATAAACACCTTCTTTTCTTCCCTGCAAATCCTATGAAGATTCCGCAGTTCCTCTATATCATCCTTTTGCGAGATATACAAAATTGATTGATAATCCTGCACAATTTCACGCCATGAACTCTCGCTTTTATCCTGAAGGATGACCTCCTCTACAGCTATTTCAGGGTCTGATTTACGTGCATGTTCCTCCAATTCTGTTATACGCCGTCTATTTGTCTGTACCGAATCCGTAATTAGTACATGAAACTTTGGCAAGCCTGATTCAAGTAAAGCTGAAACCAAGGAAACAAAAAAAGGACCGGAGCCAACTGCCAAAACCTTTGCTTGACGATAGACTTGAAACCGGTACGCACCCGAGTCACCGAAACTGTCTAAAAATTCTATTTGAGAAGCATGCTTATTACGTATCTGATCCGTCAGTTGATGTGGACGATCTTGGCTTACATCCCTTACAAACCCGTTTTGATAAAGCACTTCTGCAATTTCATACACCCGATCCCGATATGGATCCGGCAATCCGTCAGTCAAATTAGCCAACGTGTACTCCCCGTTGAACATAGGCACCAGCTTTTCAACCCACTTATCGATCATATTGCCTTCCATCCGAAACGAACATAGGTTATTCCGAAAATATACTCCACTGTTGGGATCTGGGAAAAAAAATGTATCCCCTTTCACTCTCAAACGCATAGACGGGGTTAAATTCGTCATTTCGCTCCTCCTTACTCGTGAGCTGTACTTCAATCACCATATTATTTTCACTATTACCCTATGTACCGAAATTTGTCCTATATGTCTCATCTTTTAGAGAAAAGCCCCGGCAAAACAACTTTGCGGGGGCAAATCTTCTCCATTGGCAACCATGTTTTTCGATAAAAAACTAAAAACTGATTAACGGCAACGTCCGAAACCGCCGCAACGTCCGAAACCGCCGCAGCGTCCGAAACCACCGCAGCGTCCGAAGCCGCCACAGCGTCCGAAGCCGCCACAGCTGCCGAAACAGGAACCAAAACCGAAACAAGAGCCAAATCCGAAACAAGAACCAAAACCTAGACCAAAACCAAAACAAGAACCAAAACCCATAGTGCCAAATTGTCGATCCATGGATTCCTGATATGGATCCCAAGGAATTGCCGCGTTTGCGTAGAAATCACCAACATTCAACATTTGGAGATCACTTTGAAAATCATACATTTGCATAGCCTCCCTATTTTTTATACAGGTGTCTAGCAACAAGGAATAATCACAGCTTAGCCATAATGAATAGGTTAACGCACCTATACCTTTCCTCAACAAATTATGTAATGCGTTTGGGTATTGTTACCAAAGTAAAAGCCTATTTTAATTACCAGATCACTATCTATTAAAAAACATCCAGGACACATGTTATGACCTTGGATGTTCAGAGTTATTTAAAATCTTTCAATTTTTCAATGTAATTTTTTACCAAATTTAAAATAGACCTTTTAAATAGGGCTGTCCTTCTGTTTAAATATTCCTCTTTACTAATCCTTTTTGCATCATCACTAATTCATTCGCCAGCTCTTTAATACGATTTAATATATCCTCATCTACTATTTCATTTTTATCATTAAAATGACTGTGGTTTACGTAAACATAGCTTGGCGCCACATAACAGCGGTAATATCCGGCAATTGGCCTTAACTGATTTTCTATTACGAGGTAGTGCTGATAGGTCCCTCCATTAGCTGCAAACCCCATCACCTTATGTCTGAAAACGGATGGGGGCAATAAATCAAAAATATTTTTTAATGGTGCGGGAAAAGAACCATTAAAGATTGGAAATCCTATTAAATATAAGTCCGCCTCAGAAACTGCTTTCATCACTATTTTTGTATCATTATTGTATAATTCCGGTTTTCTGCCATCACAAAATTCTACTTCATAATTTCGCAAATCAAGAAGTTCTGTATCAATTTCAGGGTGTTTTGTTTTGATTATTTTAAGCACTGAATCTACTAAAACGGCAGTTTTTGACCCAATAATTGTTCCTGAAATACCTAGTATCTTCATCTTAAAAGACTCCATCCCATATAATATTTTTCTGTAAATCCCCTCATATTTAGCTTACAGCTTCAAGCCCCATTTTATGCTTTTCAGAAATAAAACGAGTTTCTTTAGTATTAACCTTGTATAAAATTAGTGATTTTAATAAAAAATAAGAAAAAAACGATAGGAGCGACAAAAATGGGTCTAGTGAAAGCATTTAATGATTGGAGAGCTGCAAGGTATGAAAACCATGTTGCCCAAATGAAGGACATGAACAAATGTCCTGAATGCTATGGAAGAGGCTTTATGCCTTATCCAGCGAATGAATTCGCCTTTTATGGCAATTTACTCGATTGTCCAGGGTGTAACGGCAGCGGCGATTACGCGGATTGGAATGAGTTAGTCTGACAAGGATTTAACATTAATCGAAAGTTCCTGCAATGCAATGAGACAAAAACGATTACCGACTTGTAAAACTACGCTTACGGACACCAGTTCCGTAATGTTTGATAAAGTTAGATAATCCCCTAAAGTTTGCGGACATAGGGGTCGTTATTTTGTAAAAAAGCAGTAATTTCTTGTAAATTTTTATAATTAACGTACTTAGGGTCCGCTAACGCCTTAAATTAGGGTCTTTTAATGAGATTAACGGATCTATTGTCCGGATTTAATTAAAAAGTAAAAAAATAACGCTCAAATCCGAGCGTTATTTTTTATTACTTTGTTATGCGATTTATCTGTTGATTAAAATGTTAAATGAGATGTTTTTCTTTACATAATCGGAACGATCTATTACAAACTTACATATTATTCATCGGATTCTTCACTTTGTCTATTTGTTTGTGTAGGAAGTGTGTCCCAGAAGCTTGTATCGGCTGATTCAATTGATCCGTCAGCGATTGCACGAACAGTTGAATCTAGTGTAGTAATCGTTTGTTTAATCAAATAGCCATTACTCTTTTGGCCAATCGCATAAGATTCAATATAATGATCAGACATGCCGCGCATTTCAAACAATAAAGTAGAAATATCATAATATGCAGCAATTCCATTACGTCCAATATTATTAGTCGAGCCTCCTGAATATTTTCCAAGATGTCCCCAGCCTGTCGGTTGAATCGCATTAAATACAACTGATCCTAGCTTTTTAGACCCTTCTAACACTTCAGGTTTCACACTTGGACTAGTCGGATAAAGGATGGAACCAGAAACAAGCTGCCCTTCTGTTTCACTTAGCGTTCCTTGGTGATGCAGGTCAATCAAATAATCAATCTCGTATTTTTGAAGAACATTTTCATGCAAAGCCCTTGCTTCAGGCTCCATTTGACTAGGAGCTTTATCATGCTCTCGGTTTAAATCAACATAATTAGCATTGTAGCGTGTTAAATGTCGATCTCCATCTGCTAAATAATTTTCAAGTGAGAAATCAACATCTCCCATCGCTCCATCGGCATTTAACATCGGAATAATAAGAACGTTTACATTATCGAGCACACCTTTTGTCTTCCCTGTTCCCAGATGTTTAATAAATTCTAGAGCCCCTTCAGTTGTAAGCTGTTCATTTCCGTGCTGCTGAGTTAGAAATAAAATAGTCGGGTTAGCTGGATTCGAAATATATTTTGCCATGTAAATATCACGGCCTTTGACAGTTTGGCCAATTACCTCCAGCTCCATTGCCTGTTGCTTAGCATCCTGGGTTTTCAGATATTCAACTAAACTATCATATGTATGAAGAATTGATGTTTGAATTGAACCGTTCCCAGCACCTGGCCCATTCCCAACAGCTTGTACGGGCATGGAAACAGCTGTTACTGCCCCTAATGCCATTAAACTTGATAATGAAACAGAAAGTACCTTCTTTTTTAAGCTCATAAACGTTCCTCCCAATTCCGATTTGATGTTACACGCTCATTGTACGATTTGAGAGAAATTATGTTAATAGAGTGACTGACCTAATTGTTTGACAAAATAGGCTATATCAATTGTAGATATTTATCCAATAATAGGGAAAAAGTGTATAAAATATATATATTATGGGGGATCTGTCACTTATATTGATCCCCACAGTCATTAAAATTTAGTGCAAAACACCTCTATTATTTATTTCTTCCTAAAAAGCATTTGAAAGATGCTACTTCCGACAGAGTGAAATCTGAAAACAACGGAAGAATAATGTCGAAATATCAGCCAAACCACTAGGAATTTAGGTCGAAAGTTGGAAGAAATTTGTTTTTTTAGTCTAAACCTGAAAAAGTCCCTCTACCACTTTTCCTTCTCTTCCGTGAGTTGTTTCAGCTTGTGATAGAGAATTCCAAATCGCTTCCTCCGTGACCTCAGCAGCTGCAGTAAAAATTTGGTTAAAGATTGGCTGGTCCTCCCTAATGAATCTTCCTGTATCATAATTCTCTTTGGAATAATGAGAAATTGTATTAGCAGTTGAAAAAGCAATAACAATATCCCCACTGCCATGGCCAAAATGGCTTCCAGTTCTACCAAGACCGATGCCGCACCGCTTTGCAACCCTCTCAAGCTGCCGATCACTTACAGGAATATTTGTTGCTAGCACGATGATGATCGATCCATCTGATGTTTTCGAAATACTATTACCATTAAGCTCCCCATGAGAAAACTTTTCCTTTGGCAACTCTTCTTTAGAGCCAAAATTTGTTAAAACCATGCACCCAATTATGTATTCCTTTTTTTCCAATTCATCATAAATCACTCTCGAGGAACTTCCAATCCCTCCTTTATATCCGAAGCAAACCATTCCCTTGCCAGCACCTATTGCTCCCTCTTGTGAAAGATTTGTTGTTGCAGATGTAATGGCTTCAATCGCATGACTAGATTGTACAGGGAATTTTCGAATGGAATTTAAGATTCCATCATTACATTCGCCTGTAACAATATTAATCGTTCCTGTTGTATCCCCAATCTCTGGGTTCATTTCAAGCATATATTCTAATGTCCCTTGGGTTACTGCTGGGACGCCAAATGTATTTGTTAACATAATAGGGGATTCTATAACACCTAGCTCATTCACTTGAATGAGTCCTGCCGTTTTCCCGTACCCATTAATAACATAGCTTGCAGCAACAACCTTTTCTTGAAAAAGATTACCGCCGTGTGGAAGAATCGCCGTCACTCCTGTGCACGCGTAATCCTCCCCATCCATTGGAAAATTAAGTGTTACATGACCTACTTTTACACCTTCTACATCTGTAATGCAATTTTTCTTGCCAGTTTTCAATGTACCTACTGTATAACCTCTTTCTCTAATTTTCTTGCCGGCTGATTTATACATGTCAATCCTCCATCAGTATTATTAATGTCTACTCATGTAAATCATAACAAAATTATTCCAAATTGTGCTATTGTTTGAAATCAAACTTGCAGGAGCAATTGTTGCTACTCCTAGAAATCTATTCTATGATATTATTATTTAAACAAAATCTTATTCTACTTATAAAGGAGACTAACCCATGCCCTCTTTTGTACATGAGCGAAATGGTGTATTCCCATCTGTATGCCCCCTCGATTGCCCGGATCAATGTGGACTTCTTCTACATAAAGAGGATGGAAAAATCGTAAAAGTGGACGGAGATCCTAATCATCCCGTCACGAAAGGGAATATTTGCAACAAAGTGCGTAACATGACAGCACGTATTAATGATGAAAACCGATTGAAATATCCGATGAAAAGAACAGGCCCGAAAGGAACAGAATCGTTTGAAAGAATTAGCTGGGAGGAAGCGATTAACACCATAACTTCACACTGGAAGGAACTCATCCAAACGGACGGACCTGAAAGCATACTTCCCTATAGCTTCTACGGAAATATGGGCAATTTAACAGCGGAAGGAATGGACCGCCGCTTTTTTCACAGGCTTGGTGCATCACAGCTAGACCGCACGATCTGTCAGTCGGCTGGGACAGTAGGCTATAAGTACACAATGGGCGGAAGTTTTGGAATCGATCCAGAGGAAACCATACATTCAAAGTTAATCATCTTTTGGGGCGTTAATGCCGTGAGCACAAATATGCATCAGGTCGCACTTGCACAAAAGGCTAGAAAAAATGGAGCAAAAATCGTTGTAATAGATGTTCATAAAAACCAAACTGGACGGCTTGCTGATTGGTTTATTCCAATTTTTCCAGGAACAGATTCTGCGTTAGCACTTGGAATCATGCATATTTTATTTGATGAAAATAGAGTAAATGAGGAATTTTTACAGGAGTTTACAGTCGGTCACCATGAACTCCGTGAGCATGTTAAGCAATATCATCCTACTGCAGTTTCTGAAATCACGGGTGTACCTATTGAGGATATTTATAAACTTGCACGTATGTACGGGGAAACCTCTCCATCTTATATTCGAATTGGAAATGGACTTCAACATCATGATAATGGCGGGATGGCCATCCGTACAATCGCCTGTCTGCCGGCTTTAACCGGACAATGGCTGGAAAAAGGCGGTGGCGCTATTAAGGGGAATTCTAGTTATTTAGCTCATAATTCCGAGGCTTTGCAACGTCCAGAACTATTGGAAAACAAAAACACACGGATAATCAACATGAACCAGCTTGGCCAGGCTCTCTTAGAGCTGGAGCCACGAGTTAAGTCCTTATATATTTATAGCTCTAATCCGGCTGTTGTTGCCCCTGAAGGTAATAAAGTTAGAAAAGGACTAGAGCGTGATGATTTATTTGTTGTTGTTCATGATTTATTTATGACAGAAACGGCAAAATACGCTGACATTGTGCTGCCAGCAACCTCATCCTTTGAAAATATGGACTTTTATAGCTCGTATTGGCACCATTTCATTCAATTGCAACAGCCCGTAATCGAGCCTCATGAAGAAGCAAAATCGAATGTTGATGTTTTCCGTTTGCTTGCGGATGGGATGGGCTATCATGAACAAGCCTTTAAAGATACGGAAGAGGACATGATCAGACAATCTTTAGATAATCCAACTAATCCTTATATTGATGCCATAAGTTTTGAGGGCTTAGTTGAACAGCAATATATGAAGGCAAATGTCAAACCATTATTTCCTGGAAAGCTATCAACACCAAGCGGAAAAATTGAACTTTATTCTGAACAAATGAAGCGAGAAGGGTATCCGGCTCTTCCAACCTATATACCAATTCATAAAGATGAAGATTTCCCATTTTTATTCGTTCCAGCGCCTAATCATAATTTCTTGAATTCAACTTTTTCCAATAATGAGAAGCATGTTTCCCTAGAAAAGGAACCTAAGCTTCATTTAAATCATGAGGATGCACATGAATTAGATATTGTAGATGGAGAGACTGTACGGGTTTGGAATAATCGCGGAGAATGTGAACTAAAGGCAGCTGTTGGAGATTTGGTCCTTCCGGGTGTGGTCGTTTCTCAAGGATTATGGGCAGATACCCCGGGTAAAAAACACCATGTAAACTCACTTACACCAGACCGGATTTCAGATATGGGCGGCGGAGCAACCTTTTTTTCCGGACGGGTGAAGGTGGAAAAGCTAAATGTATCAGATGGAATCAATAAATAATTTGTTCATAGATTTGAATAGTTATTACTAAAACGCTTGGAATTAGTTTCCAAGCGTTGTTTTTTTTAATCTGCACTTCGTTTATTCTCTATACATTTAGCGTGACGCTTTAGGCGGTTGGCACACGTCGCATTTGCGTTGGTGATTATTTTTAAACTTCGTAAATGTTTTTTCAAAATTGCTGCCACATGCACAATTAAATAATAACTTCTGAGAAAAACCGTGATATTCCGTTGCTAGCAACTTACTATCCGAATTTTTCTCAACAAATTCTTTAATTTTACCGATTGTCCATCGTTTATTCATGCTCTTACACCTCTCTATTTTACCCTTCCGGCATCCGTCCATATTGAGCAAAATCTGTAATTATCATAAGTTTCTCATTATAACATGATCTGTCACACTATTAAGCAGACGTAATATTGAATATCTTTCTATCCATTTAGTCCTGATTAAACCACAATGGATCTTTGTCATCAACATCACCATTATAATTGATTAGAATCTCATCTCCTGCTTTAATATCTGTAAAAGCATAGAAGTCGAATGTATGATTTTCAAAATTAATCTCATAAATAGCATTGGGTTCATAAGAATGATTAAACAACATTCCATAACCAAGAAGGATCGCAGAATGATTTTTCCCATACTCAAAAGCGTAATCAGCGAGTAGGGTCTGCTCAATGTACTGATGCTGGTCGTTTGGATATGAAATGACAGGCGCTTCATGTAAAAGCTCTCCTTTTTTGATATCACATGTTGCAAATACCCCTCTATTGAATTCTCCATTACTTAGTGAAGATGTTTTTACCTCAATCATGTTGTTTTCCTTCTCACTTTTAAAATTTTTCTTTCTAACTGTAACATTAATTTGAACAATATGCTCTATTTATTTCGAAAAGAGACTTTCCGATTTATCATTAGGATATGTACTCGCTAACTATTTCCATACCTTTGGTTATTCCAAGTTCTTTATCGTTTGTTACGGAGTTATGGTTGTATCGTTCAAGACAAAATTATAGTATCACTCCTGAAAAATCCCCGCTCAGCACTTCCTTCTCATATTGATTTTTGCATAAAAAGGAAGCAGATATACGAGTTCTATTATTCTGTTTTTCGAATTGCTCAATTGTTACTTCACAAATAATCGTATCTCCTGTAAAAACTGGTCTCAAAAACTCAAAATTCATCGTACGAGCGAGTACGTTGTTATCTCCTCCAATTTTTGTTGGTAATGTAGCAGTCAACAATCCTTGAACGACAAGCCTCTCTTGTTCATCAGGATGAATATGGTGATTCCCCTCATCCCCAGATATTTTTGTAAACAATTCCACATCTTTTTTTGTGAATTTCCGTTCAAATGTAATAATATCGCCTACTGTTAAAGACAATTCTATTCTCCCCTTTTTACTTTCAATTATTTTAATAATTTGAGCGGACATTGAGTGCGCTATTTACGAAAAAACACAGGAAATTACTGCTTTTTTACAAAATTGCGGAACCTATGTCCACAAACATAAGGAATTAATTCATTTTTGCTCAAATAAAGGAACAAATGTCCGCCAAGCCTAGATAGAAATAAAATAGCGTCCCACCCTTTTAGTTAATACAGAAAATCTTGAGGTTTCCAATCTTTCGGCTTAATACTCTTATTCATCCATTCCTTTTGTGGCGGTTGATAGGGGGCAGTGGCCATTAAATGATTGTTATGCCAGCTTGCTGCCCCGGAACGAATCATTTCATCGAGGAGAATTTGTATAAATTCCACAGGCTGAAGCTGGAAACTGTAACGTGCAAAGTCTTGGAACCAACCACAATTTAGAAGATACTGATCGATTTCTTCTTTTGCCAATCCGTTTTTAATGATAAGGGTGAATGAAAAAATCCTCTTGCAGGCATGCCATGAGATTTTATCTGGTGCCTTTAGCCACTTTTCAAACCGTTCCCTTGCAGAATCAATGGCAGTATGAGGATTCTCCATTTGTGGCCCATGTCCTGAATATGCCTGTTTTATCTGGAGCTTGGACAACCGATCCAAACTTTCGATAGATCGTTGGATCGATGCAACACCCTCTCGAAAGGTATTTAACCAGCCGATATCATTTTTGTGAAAGAGATCCCCGGATATTAATATTTTCTCTTCAGGATCATATAATGAAATATGCCCTAACGTATGTCCCGGTGTGTGCAAGACTTTAAAAGTTCTACTTCCCGTATAAATTTCATCATTATCTGAAAGCTTCCTATCTACTTGATAGGGTTCTACAGGCTGATCTAACCATTCCGCACTACAGGCTTCAGGATCACAAGAATTAATAATATCGGCATCCCATTTATGAGCAGCAATCTTCACACCGTAATTTTTTTGAAGATGAAAATTCCCACCTACATGGTCACTATGATAATGTGTGTTCACTATAAGGTGTAATTCTTCTGGTGAAACACCATGATCTTTTATTAGTTGCTCAGTTTCTTTCACATCACTCCCAAAACCAGTATCAATAAGAATCGGGAGCTGATCCTGAATTAGAACCATGTTTGCACTTGGAAATTTTCTTTCAAAAAAAATAATCCTAGATTTTTTCAAACGGTATCCCTCCTACACCATTATGGTTGAGCGTTCGCTCAATTTTATTATAAATAATTTACAGAATATTTAAAATAAAAATCATCCCAATAACTAATTTGTCACATCAATTAAATTAAAAAGGGCCTTGCCAGTTAAAGCAAAGCACCCTGTTACTTGAAATTTTTTTATGAATCGTACTAGCAAGACAACATTTTTTCAACTAAAAATGAGCAAAGACTCAACCCTTTAAACTTGTTTGTATGTTTACGATGATGAGTAATACTAATATTATATCTGTTGCACTAGATAGTTTAATAGTCTTCACAATCTTTGCACTTACAAAGAAAAAGGGCTGCCATAGCAACCATTTTCTACATTCATGTTTTGTTTAAATAGATAGAACCTTATTTTTTCGGCATTCTCGACAACTTAATAAAAACTCCTAACCCCGCTAAGAAAAACCCTAAACAAAATAAGCTAGCTGGACTCCCCCAAACTATTTCACCCATTTAAAAACCCTCCAACACTATTTTTAGGTATATTTTACCATGTTCATAATAAATTTTGAATATTTTTATTAATTCGAGAGAAAATTTTTTGGGAACCTTCTATGACGAAAAAGATAGCTTACGCAAATATTTTCTTTCAGGCTTGTTAAACTCACGTTAGTAAAAAAAGAGTCTCCACTTATTGTAGAAACGCATTTTTCTAGCTTAATAGAAACCTAGTATAGATACATATAAAAACAACAACTAGAACCCAACGTATGCTTGTTCAATATCCTTTAAATCGGTACATTTTCAAAATGTTCAACTATTGGAAATGGGTCGTAGAAATGATGTAATTGTTTTTTCCATTCTTGATACTCTTTTGATTGTCTAAATCCAATTGTATGATCTTCTAAAGTTTCCCATTTCACAAGTAATAAATATTTCCCCTCAACTTCTATACATCGTTGTAATTGGTGGGATATGTACCCTTTCATTGATGAAATAATTTCTGATGCTTCACGAAATGCTTCTTCAAATTCCACTTCCATACCTATCTTAACTTGCAACATTGCAGCTTCTAATATCATACAATTACCCCCATTTTACGATTATACCATCTGTGAATTTTCTCCTTTTAATCTCTTGGAACCATTAGTACAATATAAAATCTTTATTTTTGAAAAAGATTTTTTAACCACTGTTCACCTCATTGGAAATAAATTTCATCATTTTCCTTTTGTAAAAATAAATCTTTAGGGTAAGGTAAAGCAAGTTCAGGCATATTACTGGGACTAAAATATTGTAGTTCAGCAGTTTCGTTATCAATTGGACCTAATTCACCACTTTGAATAACGCAATCAAACATATAGCCGATATACTCCACTTGATGACCATTAGGATATTCGTAACGAAAGTCTTTCCCACCAAATACGCCTAATAACTTTTTTGGCACAACATATAATCCCGTTTCTTCCCATACTTCACGAACAACTGCTTCGGCAGGTGCTTTTCCAAGTTCAAGTGCACCAGCAGGAAGACTCCACTTCTCGCCATTCCCTTTGTTTTGTAATAAAATTTCACCCAAATTGTTTCGAACAATTCCTGTTACACTTGGCATAAAAATAAGTTCATTACCGACTTTTTCTCGGAGGTTTTTATAATAATCCGACATTGCCATTTTTCTAACCACCTTGAAATATTAATTTCTATTTAAATTCTCTCCGATATACAAAAACACCTGTTTTTCTTCAACTAAACTTCAATTATCTTAATAACTCCTGCAGAAAAGACGTTTATCCCACTTGGATCAAACACATAAATCTAGAATGAAGATTAATTTTTGATATGACATGGAAATATTAAAAGACCAAACCCTTCGATTTGGTCTGAAAACTAGTTAATTATTTCTGTACTATTTTTTCCTACTCTTCTGCCGATTTTAATTCATCCTGTTTTTTCTTATTAATATTATGGATTACAAAAGTTCCTATGAAAGCTAAAATCAGGATTCCGAAAAAGATTAAATGGTGTAATTCAAATCCAAATACACTAGCAAACATTTTGGCTGATATAATGGCGATCAGAATAAATGCGGTGTTTTCTAATTCAGGTACTTTTTCAATTAACACAAGAAAAACTTTAGCAACGGTCCGCATCATTAATATGCCAAGCATGCCCCCGATTAATAAAATCCATACTTCTTCCGAAACAGCAAAGGCAGCTAAAATACTGTCAGCGGAAAAGGCTAAGTCCATCAGTTCTACCGAAATAACCGTTGCCCAGAAGATTCCGAATGTGCGGACGAGCCAGCTTTCTTTTTTCATGCCACTTGTTTCTTCATCTTCTTCGCCCATCCAGAAATGCTTAATGACAATCCAAGCTAGATAAGCAGCACCCAGAACCTTTATCCACCAGAACTTAATTAACAGCATTCCAAGACCGATAAAAATGAATCGGAAAAAATAAGCACCGATTAATCCATAAGTTAAAGCTTTTCTTTGCTGCTCTTTAGGAAGATGCTTGACCATTACAGCTAAAACTAAGGCATTATCCGCAGATAATAAACCTTCTAGTATAACTAATGTACCTATATAGCCCCATGATACAGGATCAGACAATACTTTGGCCCACATTTCCCAATCAAAAAAAGAAGCATAGGTGTCTAATAAAAGATTAAGAATTTCCAAATGAAAGACTCCTTTAGATAACTACGAATACCTATATTTTTTACCGAAAATTATCACTTCCTTAGGATTCTCACTAATGGAATAAATATGCAAAATCTGCGATAGTCTTTTTCCCTTTTTCAATGAATAGAAGATATATAAAAATTTTTTGGACAGGAAAAGTGCAATATCGGAAACTTGTCCAGAAAAACCGAATGCTGCTATTTTAAAGGCTGAATACCGTTTCAAACTCTTGCTTTGGCAGTGGTTTGCTTATGTAATATCCTTGAATTTCATCACAACCGATCTTTTCTAATATATGAATGACTTCCTCCGTTTCTATCCCTTCAGCAACAACCTTTAGATTCAATTCATGTGCAAGAAGTGTAATAGCCTTTACAATAGCAATATCATCTGAATTCTTAGCCACTTCCTGTATGAACGTTCGATCAATTTTCAAGGAATGAATTGGAAATTTCCGTAAATAATTTAGTGACGAATACCCTTTGCCAAAATCATCAATGGCTACAGTCACACCCATTTTTCTCAATTCATTTAGGCATGAAATACATTCCTCTGCATGATCTATGAAACTATTTTCCGTAATTTCAATTTCAAGAAGATGTGGCGCAAGCTCCGTTTTATCTAGCACTTGCTTAATAACATGGTGAAAATTAGGCAGTCGGAAATGAAGAGGTGAAATATTAACTGAAACTTTAACTGGCTTGGAAAAAAGAGTTTCATTCCATTCCTTATTTTGCTTACAAGCCTTTTCCAACACCCATTTATCTAATTTATGAATAAATCCAGTTTCCTCTGCAGTAGGAATGAAATCATCAGGTGAGAGTTTTCCGAGATCAGGGTTATTCCAGCGTATTAAAGCCTCTATCCCATTAATTTCTTTCGAAACTAAGTTCATCTTTGGCTGAAAATAAAGTTCAAATTCATCATTCTCTATGGCATTTCGTAAATGATATTCAATTGATAACGCTTTCTCCTGTGAATGAGACATATCTTTTTCATAAATATTAAATGTATTTCGGCCTTTTGATTTCGCCCTATACATCGCTGCATCCGCATTTTTTAATAATGTCTCACAATCATCCCCATGGTCAGGGAAAATACTAATTCCAATACTGCATGAAGTGAAAATTTCCAAATTGTTTAATAGCATGATTGATTGATCAAAAATAGAAAGTATTTGATTTGCCGAATGTATTGCGCATTCATAATCATTAATTTTTGGATAGAGAATAATAAATTCATCTCCAGCAAAACGGTAAATTTGTGCTTTTTGGAAGAGAGCTTTTTTAAGCAAAAAGGAAACTTTTGTAATTAATTGATCTCCCACTGCATGACCGAAAGAATCATTTATTTGTTTAAATCGGTCAAGATCGAGATATAATAAAGCAATTCTTTCATTTCGACTTTGGGAAATTGAGATTAAGTGATTTAAATCATCGCTAAACTTTCGTCTATTAGGTAGACTAGATAGTATATCGTGATAGGCCATATATTCAACTTGCTGCTGGGCGTGATGCAGTTCAGTAATATCATTCATGCAGCCAAGAATTTCTTTAATCTCTCCATGCTCATAAATTGGCGTTAAATGAGTTAATATCTGTCTCCCGCGAAATGGATATTGATAAGTAACTTGGCGGCCTAAAAAGGCCTGATGATAATATTGAATTAGGTTTTCGGTTATCTCTTTAGGAAATATTTCATGTACCTTTTTATTCTTCATATTTCCGTTCTCTAAACCTAATTTATTTGCTAATTGCCCCTCATTGAGTGTATATACATAATGATCATGATCCTTAGCTACTTTAAAGATTAGATTATTCATCGAGGCAACAATTTGCTGATAATCATTTTGCAAGGCCGTTAATAGTTTTTCTTGCGCAAACTTCCCTTCTGAAATATCAGTACGTATGGCAATAAACATAGTCGTTTTACCAGAGAGGTCCTTTAATGGCACGATGGTTGTCTTTACCCAATAGAAAGACCCGTCTTTTGCTTTATTCTTCACCTCACCTTCCCACACTTCTCCTTTATTAATACTGGTCCACATATTTTTGAAAAATTGCTTATCGTGATGGCCTGAATTCAGAATACGATGATCCTTTCCGATTAACTCCTCACGGCTATATTTTGAAAGCTCACAGAATTTGTTGTTAGCATAAATAATTTCTCCCTTAATGTTCGTAACAGCTACGATTGCTGAAACATCAAGTGCGAATTTTAGATTAGAATAGTCTTCAAGGAAAGAGCTAATCTCCTGAATATCCTTTTCCATTCCTAAAAATGACTGATAATTTTTATGACCAATTTTAAATAACTCTTTCAACGAATTAATCCATGGCTGCACTTGATTTTCTTCAAACATTCCAGCCATTTTCACACCCCTTTAAAATGTAAAAATATTAATAATGTTACATAAATATAAATCCATTAAACTAAGTAATAAGATCTATCATTATTCCAATTAAAAGATACACAAAACATTAAAACCCATCTAAAATCATGAATATTTAGTAAAAAATGTAACTACCCATAGATTAGTTTATTTTTATCACATTTTGTCGGTTAATACAATAAGTTGTCGAGTTTACACTAATAGCATGTTAATAATGTATTTTTATACAGAAGTCAGAGTAATATTCTAATAGATGAAAGAAGGAGTGCAGTTGGAATTTATAGAATATTTAATTAACAGAAAGGAGATGGGAGCTTGCAACAAACAGAAAGCAGTAATTTATTATTTAAATTAGATGAAGCTATTCACCTCTTTGTCAGGCCGGATACGTTTCCGTTGGCTCTTCGTGTAATGAAAAAAGGAGAACCCCTTCCAGATCGTGTCAAACGCCCTTATAAAGACTTCGGAAAAACATTTAGCATTTGCCAAGGGATCACAATGGCTAGGAGATATGGCTGGGGACTAGCGATGGATCGGGAGGATCTTTCCTGCCCAATTGCAAAGATCGCTTTTGGTTTTGAAGAGGAATTAGCCTATTATTCAGAGGGAAATTTAACCGATGGGATGTATACAAAAACATGTGATATCGGTACCATAACGGAGTCAGCTGTTCCAAAATTTACAACTGCTGAATCGGGAACTGTATTGATGGCTCCGTTAACGCGTGCAGCATTTGAACCTGATGTGATTGTTGTCTATGGAAATTCCGCACAAGTCATGCGTATGGTTGCAGGGGCTCTTTATCATACAGGCGGCGAAATTACCTCAACCTTTACAGCGCGAGCTGATTGTGCAGATATAGTCATTAAGACTATAAAATCAAACAAACCACAAGTTATTCTTCCATGCTATGGTGACAGGGTATTTGGACAAACACATGATCATGAAATGGCCTTCACCATTCCATACTCCTCCGTAGAAAATTTCATTGATGGATTGAAGCAAACACATAAAGGCGGTGTCCGCTATCCGGTTCCAACGTATTTGCAATATGAAGCAAAATATCCGGAAACCTATGAAAAATTAAATGAAATGTTTAAATGAATGCATGAAAAAGAATGAGAGGAAGTCCCCCCTCATTCTTTTTCATGCATTCTTCAAATCTAGCAGTCTTTTATCAACTAGGCGTTTTTCTTCTTTTTTTATCGTACCTGGTGCGACTTTCTTGAGAATAGGTGTCACACGGATAACATCTTGGAGTTTGCTAATTAGGCTTTCATCAAGTTCCTCTTCAGACTCTATAAATAGCTCGAATTCGTCCTGGTTGCGTTCCCACGAAACTATTCCTTGGAACATTCTATACCCCGCTTCCTCCAATACAAGCGAAAGCTGCTTTTCTCTAACAAACATCCCTTTTACCTTTATTCCATCACTCACTCTTCCAAGAACTCCAGCAATCCGCTTGCCTTCATAACCTTCCACCCAGCGTGACAAATCTCCGGTTCCAAAGCGAATGAGCGGATAGCTTTTGTCATATAAAGTCACGACAATTTCACCTTCACCTGTATGAACTTCCTTCCCATTATGTGGATCGCAAATTTGCACAACCGCTGTATTAGTCAAGCATAAACCAGGCCCTTTCTTATCCTCAAAGGCAATACAGCCACAATCTGCAGTGCCATATCCTTCATAGACTGATATCCCACTGTCCTCACATCTTTTTCTCATATCCGTTGTCAGCATCTCCGCCGTAAAAAATGCCTTGTTTATATGAATCTCTTTGCCTGGCATCCACCCCTTTTCCTCCATTGCGTCTAATAAGATGGAAAAGAAACTCGGTGTACCGACATAACCAGTCACTTGTAAATCCTTCATCACTTGTATTTGCAGTTCACGATTACCTGTTCCAGCTGGAATGACTGTTGCCCCTATTTCTCTGAGAGCAGAGTCAAACATAAAGCCTGCGGGTGATAAATGATAAGAAAAGGTATTTTGTACTATATCCCCCTTACCAAAACCTGCAATAGACAGAGCCTCAGAAAATCTCCAAAAATCTTGTTCTTGTGTTTGAGGGTCGTAGATTGGGCCCGGAGACATAAATATTCTTGCCATCTCTGCAGCTTGGATCGTTGTAAAATTTCCGAATGGGGCATTTATACTCTGAAGCCTAGGCAATTGATCCTTTTTTAATACCGGAATTTTCTCCAAATCCTTAAATGACTGAATATCACCTGGAGAAAGGCAAGCCTCATCCATAATCTCTTTGAACCCTTTTGCATGGTCATAAGCATATTGGATAACGCCTTTCAATGCCTCCATTACAGCCACCTCTTTCTTCTTTTATACGATTTAATTTCTTTATAGCTTCTTCGTCCCTTATCGCTCATCCCTAAATAAAACTCACGAACATCCTGATTAGCTAGTAATCTTTCAACTGTTCCATCCATCACAATACGGCCATTTTCCATTATGTAGCCATAATCGGCAATAGATAACGCTACATTCGCGTTTTGTTCAACTACTAATATCGTTGTCCCTTCCTCTTCATTAATTTTCTTGATGATGGCAAAGATTTCTTTCACAAGCAATGGAGCTAGTCCAAGTGAGGGTTCATCTAATAGCAGTACTTTAGGCTTAGCCATGATTCCACGGCCAATTGCCAGCATTTGCTGCTCACCCCCGGATAAATAGCCTGCCTGCCTGTTTTTTAACATTTCCAGCTTCGGAAAATAATGATATACCTTTTGGATAT
Organism: Bacillus sp. JJ1773; assembly: GCF_036962035.1. Lineage (NCBI taxonomy): Bacteria > Bacillati > Bacillota > Bacilli > Caryophanales > Bacillaceae > Bacillus > Bacillus sp. JJ1773. Next base: position 52,199 of record NZ_JBALNX010000055.1, on the reverse strand, counting down.
CGTCCTTAATATTTTTGCGGTCTTTACGAGTGTGAGCACCTGCTATTAAATTTTCCTCAACTGTTAATTGCTCGAATACACGACGCCCTTCCATGCATTGAAAAATCCCTTTTTTTACAATCGTTTCGGCATCGCTGACATCAATTCGTTCTCCGTACAACTCGATATATCCGTCAGTCACTTCACCATTTTCGCTTTTTAATAGACCGGATATGGCCTTAAGAGTAGTAGTTTTTCCTGCACCATTACTTCCTAATAAGGCAACAATCTTTCCTTTAGGAACCACCATTGACATTCCTTTTAGGACAAGAATAACCCGGTCATACATGACTTCGACATTATTAATCGTCAGCATACAATTCCTCCCGCTCATTACTTTCAAAAAGGGAGCGTCCGTTAAAACGCTCCCACCCTCATTTAATAGCCGATATAATCTGTGAATATTTCAAATTTGCCATTTTCTACTTTTGCTAATCTAATTTGGTTAGTACCAGCATGATTATCAGCTGAGAAAGAAACTGGTGCTGCCAGACCGCCTAGATCAAGATTTGATAATTTTTCTAAACCGCCTCGTATCCCTTCACCCGTTGTCGGATCATCAGCCAGCTTCATGCCTTCAACCATAATTTTCGCTGAAACCCATCCTTGGATGAACTTTTGGTTCTTATCCTCTAACTTTTCACCTTTACCTTCTAAATACTCCTTTATCTCCGCTATACCTGGTAAATCTTCGTAAGGAAACGCATGTGTCACAACACCGATAAAGCCTTCCGCTGCATCACCTGCAATTGGAAGCAAGCCTTCACCTGTTGCCCAGTTCAATCCAATAAATTGTGTATCTATCCCTAGCTTTTTGGCATCTTTTAGAATAGTTGCTGTTGCCCCCCACGTTTGTTGAATAAGCGCATAATCAGGGTTTTTCTTTTCCATATTTAATAATTGTGAAGTTGCATCAAGCGTTTGCAGTTCAATAATTTGTTCATCAACAACGTCAATACCAATTTCTTTTGCAAAATTTTTCGCATCTTCAATTGGTGATTTTCCAAATGCTGTATCATTATAAAGTAAAGCAACCGTTGGGGTTCCACCGCTATGATTATCTTTTATCCACTTTAAGGCTGATCTTGCTTGGTCTGAATAAGTCGCAGCAGCTAAAAAGTTATATGGGCTTTCCTCTATATTTTTGAGGTTTTCGGAATAAGAACCGGAAATATATGGAAGCTTATCAGTCGCCACTTGCTGGCGAAGAGCTTCGGTATCACCTGTTCCCCATCCTAAAATAGCTGCCACCTTATCTTTTGATTTATATTTTTGATAAAGTTTTTGAGCTTCAGGAATTTTATAAGCATAATCATCACTGATTATTTCAACGTTATGGCCATTAATTTCTTGCTTACCTATATGCTCAAAATACGCTTTTGCACCTTCAGCATAAGGAGTTCCAACATCACCAGTTCCTCCTGTAATATCAAAAATCCCACCGAATTTAACTGTACCCTTTGTATTGCCTGAACTCTTCTCACCGCCTGAACATGCTGTAAGCAATCCTAACATTAACACTAACAACACAGCCCAAAACTTTCTCATTTTCTTCCCCCTTAACTTGAGTAAATAATTATTAAAAATTAGAAGTAATTGCAAATTACATCCAATATCTAATCACCTAATATGAAAATGGCCACAATCTAAAGTAATCTTTAATATTTTTCCATATTTTCGCCAGCCCTTGTGGTTCATAAATAAGGAACAATATAATAACAAGTCCAAATACAACTTCCTTCATTCCAACGAGAACATTAGCAATATCCGGGAAAATCCCACTTAAAAGCTCAACACCTGAGCGTAGAACAACGGGCAGTAAAGTAATAAAAACAGCTCCATAAATAGAACCAAATACACTGCCTAATCCACCTACAAGTATGATGGCTAAATATTCAATCGAGACGCCAATGCTATACAGCTCTGGACTTACAACCATCGTGTAATGTCCAAGCAATGCCCCTGCTACACCTACAAAGAACGAACTGACGATAAAGGCAAGCACTTTATACTTGAATAAATCAATACCCATCACTTCTGCTGCTATATCTCTATCTCTAACGGCGATGAAGGCTCTTCCAACTCGTGACCGGAAAAGATTTAATGTGAAGATTGTCGTTATGAGCAAGACACCAAACATTAAATAGTAATAGCTTGTTTCACTATTGAAGATAAAACCGCCGATTTCAGGTCTTGATAGGACCATTCCGGCTGTACCACCCGTTAGTGAGTCCCATCTAGAAATAACAAAGAGAATAATCACTTGGGCTGCCAAGGTAGCAATTGCTAAATACAATCCCTTTAAGCGGAGTGATGGTAAACCAAATAGACCTCCAACAATTGCGGTGATGATTCCGGCAGTCGGCATCGCAATCCAAAAGCTTAATCCAAGCTTTGCAGTAAGAATAGCTGATGTATAGCCGCCGACACCTAGAAAGGCACCAACCCCAATAGAAATTTGACCTGTAAATCCGGTTAATATATTTAGCCCGATGGCGCCGATGGCAGCAATTCCACATAGAGTCGCGAGACCGACAACGTAATCAGACGCTAACAGCGGAAAGATAGCAAATAGTGCAAGCATGATAAAGACACGCACTCTTACGCGGGTGATTTTCCATATGGCCATATCTTGCTTGTAGTTCACATGGAACTCTCCACACCCCATTACAAATGGATTCTTCATCCGATTACACCCTCTCGATTTCTTTTTTGCCAAATAGGCCATATGGCTTGAACATGAGAATAAAGACTAAGATGACAAATGGCATCACTTCTTTTAAGCCGCCGCCGACTAATGGATCTAAGTAGCCTCCTGTCATACTTTCGATCACACCGATGATGAGTCCTCCGATAATCGCTCCGGGGATACTATCTAAACCGCCAAGAATGGCAACAGGAAGCACCTTAAGCCCAATAGCCGAAAGCGATGCATTAACACCATTAATATTTCCGAGCAAAATACCGCCGACTGCTGATACAACTGCTGCTATCGCCCATGCCACAGCAAAGATGACTTTCACACTTATCCCCATTGACATGGCAGCCTGCTGATCATCCGCTGTTGCACGCATCGCAATCCCAAGCTTTGAATATTTGAAAAACAGGGTAAAAATTAATAGCATGATAATAACAATGGCCAATGACCATAAATAAACAGGAGCCACTACAACTTGGCCTAAACGAACGGGCTCTTCAGAGAAGATTTTTGGAAACACACGTGTTTCATGGCCCCAAATAATATGGACGATTCCTGCTAACACACTTGATAAACCAATTGTTGCCATGATCATAGAGATAACTGGTTCACCGATAAACGGCCTTAATACAATTCTTTCAATAACAAAACCAAGTACAGCACTGAATATGAGCGCAATCAACAAAGCGGCAATAAAGGGAATGTTATAAGCAGTTATTAAGGTCAGACATACATATGTCCCAATTAACAGAAATTCCCCTTGCGCAAAGTTAATGGCATCACTAGATTTATAGATTAATACAAATCCCAGTGCCACCAATGCATACACACTTCCTACTACGATGCCTGTTACAAGCATTTGCAAAAAAAACGCCATTAAGCAGCTCCCTCTCCTTCATCCATGAAAATCACTTGAAGTGTTGTATGAATCGTTTGTTCATTTCCATCACGATATCTGATTTTTCCTTCAACATTAATTTGCCCTTTCTCTGTGTACAAGCCTTCAATCAAGGTTTCATATTTTTTGGCTACAAACTGCCGTCTGACCTTTTTCGTTCTTGTCAGCTCTTCATCATCCGCATCCAGCTCTTTATATAGGAGGACAAATTTTCTGACGCGAGCCTTTTCTGGTAAGGTTTGATTGATTTCATTTACCTGCTTTTGAATCATGTCTAATACTTCACGTTTAGAAGATAAATCCGTGTACGTTGTATAGCTTATTTGATTTTTCTCTGCCCATCTGCCAACGTTTTCCATATCAATATTGATCATCGCCACCACATATGGACGGTCTTTCCCGATCGCTACCGCCTCTTGAATGTATGAGCTGAATTTCAGTTTGTTTTCAATAAATTGCGGCGAAAACATTTCTCCTGAATGCAAGCGAATGACATCTTTGATTCGATCAATCACATATAAATGACCTTGTTCATCCAATCTCCCAGCATCTCCAGTATGCAGCCAGCCGGAATGGATCGTTTCCATTGTGGATTTTTCATTTTTGTAATACCCTTTACATATGCTTGAACTCTTGATAAGTATTTCTCCCTCCTCAGAGATTTTCACCTCTGTTCCAGGAATTGGGATGCCAACACTGTCCAATTTAATATCGCCGTCACGATGAACGATCGAAATTCCAGATACTTCTGTTTGTCCATAGATACTCTTTACATTTACACCGATACTATGGAAAAACTCGAACACATCCGGACCAAGAGGGGCTCCTCCAGTATAGGCACGCTTCATATTAAGAAGGCCTAAATGGTCCCTTATCGCACTGAACATAAAATAATCGGCTATTTTATATTGCCATTTCGTACTAAATGATATTGATTTATTTTCAAAATGCGCTCTCGCTACTTTTTCGCCAATAGGCTTGCACCATTGATAAATTTTTCTTTTCAGCCAGCCGGCATCCTGTATTTTCACTTGAAATTTCGAAAGCATATCTTCATAGATTCTTGGTGGTGAAAACATCACTTGAGGTCCGATTTCTCGTAGATTTTCTAACACAGTGGAAGGTTCTTCTGGGAAGTTAATGGTCATTCCATTATATAGGCCCATCGCCATGGTCATCATTTGTTCCCCAATCCAGGCGAGCGGGAGGAAGGATACATATTCATCTTTTTCTGTAAGCGGGTCAATGTTTGAAAGGTTTATTGCCATTTCCAGCAAGTTCTTATACGTGAGCATTGTTCCTTTCGGATTCCCGGTAGTCCCGGAAGTATAAGAAAAGATCGCAACATCCTCTTCATTGCCTTTCTCTACCTCTGATAGAAAAAATGAAGGGGACTCTAATTCAAAATTCTTTCCCATTGCTTGTACATCCTTAAAACTTAGTAAACAATTATCCTTATAATTTCTCATTCCCCGTGGATCATAGTAGATAATCGTCTTCACCTTCGGAATCTCTTCGCGAATCTCAAAGACTTTATCCACTTGCTCTTGATCCTCAACTACAACGATAGTGGCATCACAATGGTCCAAAATATAACTAATTTCACTTGGAAGTGATTCTTGATAAATTCCGACTGACACGCCTCCAAGACATTGGGTAGCTAATTCACTCATGACCCACTCAGGGCGATTATCTCCTATTACAGCTACTTTATCTCCTCGTTTAAGTCCTAGCTTGGCTAAGCCTAGACTGAGAAATTTAACTTCTTCTAAGTATTTTTCATACGTAATTTCATTCCATATACCAAAATCTTTTTCTCTTAAAGCCACATTTGATCCGGCTTTACTTGCCCACTCTAGTAAAATTTTAGGAAATGTCTTGTTCGAGCTGGACATCAATTTAAAACCTCCCCTATCTGCTTACCCAACATTTTCTTCACCTAAATAAGCATCAATAACCTTTTGGTTATTTTGGATTTCATAAGGCGTTCCGTAACCAATTAACTTTCCAAAATCGAGGACAGCAATATGATCAGAAAGGTCCATCACGACACCCATATCATGTTCTATTAGAATAATGGTCGTATTCATTTCCTCATGAATATCGATTATGTACCGGGCCATGTCTTCCTTTTCCTCACTGTTCATTCCGGCCATCGGCTCATCTAGAAGAAGTATTTCCGGTTCTAATGCAAGAGCTCTCCCAACCTCAACGCGTTTTTGCAAGCCATAGGCTAGTCTGCCGACAGGCGTATCCCGGATGTGTTCAATTTCTAAAAAATCAATGACATTTTCAACCTTTTCCCGATGCTCCACTTCTTCTCTCTGTGCCTTCCCCCAGTATAAACCTCCAGAAAGGACTCCCGTTTTCATACGGACATGTCTGCCAAGCATTAAATTATCCAAAACTGAAAGATGCGGAAACAATTCAATATTTTGAAAGGCCCTAGCGATTCCAAGGCTAGCGCGCTTATGAGGCTTAAATTGGGTTATTTCCTCTCCTTTAAAAAGGACTGATCCTTCCGATGGGCGATATAGGCCACTAATACAATTGAGCATACTTGTTTTTCCAGCCCCGTTTGGACCGATTAATGAGAAAATCTCACCCTTCTTCACTTCATAAGATACATGATCTAAGGCTACGACTCCCCCAAATCGTAAAGTAATATCCTTTATTTCTAAAATCCCCACCTAGCAATCTCCCCCTGTTTGTAACATAGTAGATTAAATATTCCAAATATTATTTATATTCTACGACAATTATCTATTTCCTTTTTTATTTGCTATGTTTAGTTGTTAAAGTTTATCGCATAATAACGGACAGTAGAACCTTAATTGATATAAGCTTCATTTTTTCCTTCTTAATACGAAAAAAAGAGTGCAACCAAAAGGATTACACTCTGTCGACATTTTTTAGTCATGCTTTTTGTTCTTCCCTTTTACAAAACGATAGGCAAGATAGGCTATATAAAGCGGAGTTGCGATATAAATTAAATATGGAAATTGGCCTTGTGTACCTTTTTTATAAATAATATACAAAATACAACCGAGGAACACCGTGACAATGGTCCCGTACTTTGGAAGAGGGATTTCTTTAAGACTAGGAATTCTAATTTTACTAACCATTAAAAAACACATACCTGTAAATACAACAGTTGTGATAATATGAGGGATTTTGTCCCCAAATAAAGTTAATAGGGCCAATATTCCTCCAGCAGCTGTAATCGGTACTCCGACAAAATAATTTAATGAAGTCTTGCTGGAGCTAATGTTAAATCTAGCTAATCGATAAGCTCCAAACAATGGAAATAACCCAGCAATGGCCATTCCTAAAATACCAAATTGAAAAAAATAAGTATAATATACTAAAAATGATGGCGCTACTCCAAATGTAACAATATCAGCCAGCGAATCAAGCTCTTTCCCTAATTGGCTATCAACGTTTAACATGCGGGCCAGTCTTCCGTCCATGCTATCTAGCATCATCCCGATTAAAATTAAAATAGCTGCGTTCTTAAATTGTCCGGTCGCAGCAAAACCGACTGATAAAAATCCGCAATATAAATTTCCAAGCGTGACCATATTGGGAATTGCCTTATAAATTTTCACAAGTCGTAATCTCTCCTAACGATATTTATCTATATCATATGTCATTACATTATTTTCACCCTATATTTTATGTACAATTTATGCCCTTGCTGCTTGCTAAAGAAGATTATAACACTTTTTTCCTCTGTTTAAGCAATCTTCTTATAAAAAAAGGATTATAAAAGCATCGGAATTTACACCGATGCTAAATAAAATAATATCAATATATCATGAATCTATTCTTTCAATAATTGTCGCATTCGCCATGCCATGCCCTTCGCACATTGTTTGGAGACCATATCTTCCTCCAGTGCGTTCAAGCTCATGCATCAATGAAACCATTAATCTTGCGCCGCTTGCACCAAGAGGATGACCGAGTGCTATTGCACCACCGTTTGGATTAAGTTTGGCAGGGTTCGCACCCGTTTCCTTTAACCAAGCTAGCGGGACAGGTGCAAAGGCCTCATTTACTTCAAAAACATCAATTTCATCTATTGATAATCCTGCTTTCTTTAATGCTTTTTCAGTGGCAGGAATAGGTCCAGTTAACATTAAAATTGGGTCTGAGCCGACAATCGTTCTAGTGAGAATGCGGAATCTTGGCTTCAACCCTAGTTCTTCGGCTTTTTCTCGGGACATAATTAATAATGCTGCCGCTCCATCACTAATCTGACTAGAGTTTCCTGCATGAATGACTCCATCTTCTTTAAACACAGTTTTTAAACCGCCAAGAGCTTCAACAGATGTGTCCGACCGCGGTCCGGCATCCTCTGAGACAGTAACAGTTTCGCCGTCTGGCAAATTGACTTGAACAGAAACAATCTCTTTTGAAAAATAGCCATTGGCTTGCGCCTTCAATGCTTTTTGATGACTATCATATGAAAATTGGTCCAATTCCTCTCGAGTTAATCCGTATTTTTTAGCTATTCGTTCTGCTGATAAGCCCTGATGAATCATTTCATGCTGGTCCATCAGCTTGTCACTAAATGGAACCCCCTGATAGCTGGAACCAATTGGTACACGTGACATATTCTCAACCCCGCCAGCAATGACAACATCCATATCACCAGCAATTATCGCCTGTGCAGCAAAATGGACAGCCTGCTGGCTTGAACCACATTGACGATCAATGGTCGTGCCTGGGACCTCAATTGGAAAACCAGCAATGAGAGAGGCAACTCTTGCAATATCGCCGCTTTGTTCTCCAATTTGAGACACACAGCCCAAGATAACATCATCAATAATCGCTGGATTTATTCCTGCTCTCTCAATTAATGCCTTTAATGCCTCAGCAGCAAGATCATCCGCTCTAAAATCTTTAAAAAATCCATTTCTTCTGCCTACTGGTGTTCGAACGCCTTCCACAATAACCGCTTCCCGCATCCTTTCAACCCCCTATTGACTGATAAATCTAATTTCCATTCATTGTATTCAATCTCCTGCTTAGAAATAGACTTATTTGGCAGACTTTTCATTCTACATAGTTTTTATCGTACTCGATATTCCATCTTCATTTAAAAATAACCTAAATTTAATGCACATAAAGCTGATACCTTGGTACTACACTGATAAAGGAGCAAATAAAAAAAGCGTGGTTTGAAAAAACACAATCGTGCCCTTCATTATTAATTGATCATTTTAATTAGTGCCGTATTTATTTTTTAGTATTTCTTCTGCAATCAATTGATAGGAACGAATTCGGTCTTTAGGAGAGTATGTTATCGTCACAATCATGATTTCGTTCGCATTATATTGAGCTTGAAGCTCGCATAATTTCTGTTTCACTACTTGGGGATTACCGATTATCATGTTTTGTTTTATTTTATATAAAGTAGTTTTTTCTGTTTGATCTAGCTCGTATTGTTTTGCTTCTTGAATAGAGGGGATCCCAATGTGGCCTTCTCCTTTTTCTTTTTGCAATGACCATATAAGAGAACTTAAGGCAATCTCTTCTGCTAGTTCATTCGTTTCTGCACATATAGCTGAAACAGTTAAAATCATTTTTGGGTGTTGCCCCAGTTTTCTTGGTGTAAATGAATTAATGTATTCTTGAATAATAGATGTTCCATCTTTGTCGCTCATAAACTTTCCGAATGCATAGGGCAGTCCTTTTTCTGCTGCAAATAATGCACTTTTTTTACTTGTACCTAGAATCCAAGGTTCTGGTGAAATTTCTGGCAATGGAGAGGCTGTCACTTTCGCGTACTTGTGATCTTCAGGAAAATTATCGTCTAAAAAATGAAGTAGATCATTCACTGTATCTGGCATGTTCCAAACCTGCTGTAAAAAGTTATCAGATAATGCATTGGAAGCTTCAGCTGATCCACCTGGAGCCCGTCCAATGCCGATGTCAATTCGATTAGAAAACAAAGTAGCTAACGTATTATAAACTTCTGCCACTTTATAAGGTTTATAATAGGGTAATAATACAGCCCCAGAGCCGATCCGGATTCTATTAGTGTTCGCTCCAATGTAACTCAACAACACTTCTGGTGCTGAACAAGCTAATCCTGGTAAATCATGATGTTCAGCGATCCAGTAGCGAGAATATCCTAATTTTTCTCCTGCTTGAGCTAATTTCATAGATTCATTTAATGCCTCTTTGGCTGTTTGATTTGAAGAAATTGGTGACTGATCCAAAATGCTTAATTTCATCACTCCACCCCTCCTTCTTAATCCTTCACTTCAAGCAATCTTAATGAATAGTTTCCAACTTGCCCTTTTTCATATAAATTTGTAATCGAAGTAGAATATTGCTGAATGGTCCCTCTAAATGCTAATTCCCTCTCAGGAATTTTCACATCAAATGTCCCTTGATATAGCAACGTTGCTATATCATGATACTCTTCACTCGTCACTTCAAAAGAAACCAAAATTTCATATAAATCATTCACTTTTCCTTGTTTAAAATCGTACACTTTTATCAAAGTATCATTTAATATTATTTCATTAACCATGAATTGCCCCTCTTTTTTCCTTTTATTAAAAATATAGCATTTGGATAAAGGGGTAGCAAATATGCTGTTTGTTCATTATTAAAAGGGCTAGCGTGAAAAAAGGTCCGTGGAATATTATCCCCAACGGACCTTCATTGATATTTATGCTAATCCCTTTTCAAGCAAGATAGCCTTCAAATATTTTCGAATTCTATACAATTTCGTTTTTACTGTATTTTGGTTTAGCTTTAATAATTCAGCTATTTCTCTTTCCTTTAGTCCATAATTAATTTTAAGTAAAAACACGTTTTTTTGATCAGGAGAGAGGGAGTTAATCACAGAATGGATTTGCTCATTTAAGAAATTTAGTTCTACTTCCTGTTCAACATTTTGATTCATGATCACGTTCGTATTCTCAAGGTCTGTGTTTGCTGCCAATCTTTCAGTCGTTTTTCTTTCTTTTCGGATCACGTCAATGGCTGTTCTCGTGGCAATGGATGACAGCCAGGCTCCCATTTTCTCTTTATCCTGAATGGTGTCCATTTTTTGATATGCTTTAAGTAAGGTTTCCTGAACCACATCCTCAGCCAAATAATGGTCTCTCGTAATACAGTAAGCTGCATGAAAAATCCGCTTATAATACAAATCACAAATTTCTTTCATATTAATAGAGCAAGTATCCATTTTCATCCCCTCCCTCACCTTCTATTCAAAATATTGCTTTACAAAATCCGGAACGTTATCACTGCTAAAGCTTTTTATATCGATATACCGATCATTATTATATTTAATAGCAACAACATATGGTCCATCAATATATCCCTTCGTATCCTTCAAAGTTGTTTCCAGCATTGTTTTATCTGTTACTTTAAGGATATTCCCTGAACTTTCCATCTGTTTGAATACTTCCTCATGGGAGTAGCCTCTATAGTCGATATCTAGTTCATCCTTCGGAGCAATGTAGGCAGTATCAATATCTGAAGCATTGATTCTCGCATTCTCCAATAACCCTTTTTCAGCAAGCCACTGTTCAAATTTCTTATATGAAACTCGCCATTCCATCATAACCGTTTTATCATTTCTCTGAAGAATTTCAATTACCGAATAGGCATCTCGATTATCCTGCATCTCTTCATACGTTGCCTGATTAATCTCATCTTTTAAGATGGAAATCGCTTCTTCCATTTCAGATGGGTCGACAATGATTGATCTTTTACTTACAGGACCATATGGCTGAATGGTTACCTTCTCGACCTGACCCTCTTTTACTTGAAAAATTTTATTCGTTACCCTTTTATATTCTGGCGATTCATAAATTAACTTATAAAATTGAGCATATTTATTTTTATCAATCTCGTAGTTTCTAACGATTCTCTTCCCATTTTTTAGCTCATAGACAAAAAAGGCAGATTCTCTTGAAGATGTGTTGTCACCCTTATTGGCTACAATTTCCTTATGAAGCCTTCTTAAAAGCTCGATATTATCTGTATCCTCTAGATAATAAGGTTCCGCTTCAGTATTATTAAAGTGGTAATAGCTGTTTCCAAAATGGACACGTTCAATTTCACTCGTATAAGGAATATTTTTCTCATATTGAGTGAAATCCAACTGAAATAGCACGAAAAGCACCGCCATGGCACAAACATATATGAGAAACCCTCGAATATGAATGATGATCCTCCAAGATTTTTGTAGTACCATCTCAGCTATAAAATACCCTAGAATAGAGCCAAACAAATAACCTGCAATAAGCCAAAATGCGCCGCCACCCATTTTCCCGAAGTACATTCCGCCTAATAACATAGAGCAAAATGTTGCTCCATATTTAAAGATTGGCTTCATAAATGGAAAAATGAGAGCCTGTGAAACTGCCTCAAGCCTTCTTTGCTTATAAACCCATAAGGATAACCCATAAAGTATAAAGATCAGCAAAATATAGATGATGATTTCTCCCCATCCAATCGGTCGTCTGCTGATTAAGCTCAAAGCGACTAAAGGGGAAAAGGACTCAATTTTATTTTCCATGAAATATTGTTCAGGAAAGCCGTATAAGTAAAACGGCAAATTAAAGCCAAATAGTATTATCAAGCCTATTGGCAGAAGCAGAAGAATATAGGTTAACCCGCCTTGGACAACAGATAATCCTGTTATCATCGCGACAAAAACGGATACCATGTAAATAACTAAATTAAACATAATCGTGATGCCTAGCCATTGAAATACATCTCTAATCGTTAAAAATTCATGCAAATTTAAAGGACCATAAATAATCAATATAATTAGAGCGTTTAGAATAACTGGTGTTATTAAAATGACTGCTCCAAAAAGAGTAAACACGTGATATATTCGCTCTCTTTTAATTGGCATACTATGCATAAAATCGCTAAAGTGCTTTACCTGCAAAAAGCGAAATAAGAATATGGCCAGCAGAACAGGAAGTGCTATAGATAAAATACTTTGAATCTCAGCATTATACTCGAATAGATTCTTTGCCCTTTGAAAATACAGATGCTCCTCAAACTTAGATTCTGTCATTAAAATTTCTAATGGAACAGCGATAAACAACCCTAGAAAATATACGATCGCTACCCATCCAACACTTCTCAAGATGGTTTTCCACATCTCTTTGCTAACCAAGGATATTTTGGACTGCATATCCAACATCCCCCATTTCATAAATAAAAATTTCTTCTAATGTTAGTGGCAGGATATCAAATATGATAGGGCTATACTTTTTTATTCTGGCTGATATCTCTTCTTCTTTTCCATTCACAATAAATAATTGGACACTTCCGCGTTTTTCCTTATGAAGGATTTTGACTTGGTCAAAGATTCCTGGTGGAGTCGGCCCATTAAAGGCAACCTGAATTTTGTGAGTGTCTGATTTTAGATCATCCAATTCTTTTTCAATCATTAATTTCCCTTTATGCATAATGCCAATGAAATCACATAAATCTTCAACCTCTCTTAAATTATGAGAGGAAATTAACACAGTCATATCACGTTCAGCTACATCATCGATTATTAAGCCTTTTACTTTTTTTCGCATGACCGGATCCAGTCCATCCATTGGCTCATCGAGAAGAAGTACATCGGGTTTCGTTGATAGCCCGAGGATAAATGCAGCCTGTCTTTGAATCCCCTTTGAAAATTTATGAACCTTTTTATGTAAATCCATATTAAATGCTTTGACTAATTCTTCAAAACGATTCTGATCCCAAGCTGGATATATATTTTGATAGAATTGCGCCATTTGCTTCACTGTGTATTGAGGCAGAAAATAAGGAATATCCTGGATAAAGAAAATTCTTTGCTTCATGTTAGGGTTCTCATAAACTGGCATTTCATCAATGGTGATTACCCCATCATCTTGAACATAGATTCCTGTTATTAGCTTGAGAAGTGTCGTCTTTCCTGCTCCATTAGAACCAAGTAATCCATATATAGATCCTTTGTTCACTGTTATATTCATATTCTCTATAGCTTCTAAGTCTTCAAATGCCTTGCGGACATTTCTAATTTTGATCATCTTGTATCCCTCCCCCGACTATAGCTTCAACCTCTTGAATGATTTTGTATAAATCATCTACCGATATGCCTAAGTACATAGCTTCTGAAAGCAGCTTTACTAGCTCTGATTTCACCTTACTAAGCTTTTCGGCATTAGGCGAGGGACTAGCCGGACTAACAAAACTGCCTTTTCCTTTAATGGAATAAATATATCCTTGAGCCTCAAGCTCTCGATAAGCTTTCTGGATCGTATTTGGATTTATGGTCAGCTGCTGGGCTAGCGTTCTCACTGAAGGTAGCTGTTCATCTATTTTTAATATTTCTGTAATTATCAGCTCTTTAAGCCGCTCAACCAATTGCTCATATATTGGTTTACGGCTCCTCACATCCAGCTCAAACATTGTGCGCCCCTCCAATCTGATCTAAGTGTACTATGATACATAGTACAGTTGATACAGTTAGAATTATATTATAAAAATATGGAATTGGGAATAGGTATTTGGAAATTTTTTTAAATAAAAAAAGGAAAAGTGATCGATCCACTTTTCCTTTTTCCTTACATATTTATTCAATTATTTATTCAATGCTTTAATTTTCACAGCGCATGCTTTATATTCTGCCGTTCCTGAAATTGGATCAAATTCATTAATTGTCAAGACGTTTGTTGGAACGTCCTCAAAATGGAAGCTCATAAAAATTAAGCCAGGAGCAACTTGGTCAGTTACCTTTGCTTTCACTTGGACGCTTCCTCTTCTTGAGCTCACTTCGACTAAATCCCCAGTATCAATTCCTAATTTCACGGCATCTTCCGGATGAATATCCGCTGACTCCTCAGCCTGCTTTATTTTCACACCACTTGCATAAAGATTTGTTTGGGTATGAGTATTATAAGATTCATAGCGTCTGCCGGTAGTGAGTGTAAACGGATATTCCTCATCTGGCATCTCAATTGGACCAGTATACTTAACCGCATTAAATGGTGATAATCGTAGATTGCTTTCATTTTCATCAAAGAATCTTTGATGGAGAATAAAGGTTCCTGGATGAGATTCATCCGGGCAAGGATAATGGAGACTGTATTCCTTCTCCAATCTAGAATATGGCATACCGCCATACATTTCCCAGGATAAAGAGCGAACTTCCTCCCATATTTCTTCACTACTGTTATAGTGCATTGGGTAGCCCAGCCTTTTTGCGATTTCACAAAGGATTTCCCAATCGTCCCTCGTATCAGGATGAGCATCAACGGCTTTTCGAACTCGCTGAATTCTACGGTCAGTATTTGTATACGTACCCTCTACCTCACCCCATGATCTTGCCGGAAGAACGACATCTGCCAGCTTAGCAGTTCCAGTTAAAAATATATCCTGGACTACTAAAAGATCCAGTCCTTTTAATAATTTTTCAGTATGTTGCCTATGAACATCCGCGACTAATGGATTTTCACCAATGCAGTATAGCGCTTTTACAGAACCGTCTTCCATTCGTTCAAATGCGCGCGTTTGTGTATTACCTGGCTCTGGATTTATTTTTACATTCCAAGCCTTTTCGAAACGATGGCGATACTCTTCATTAGATAAGCTGACAGCACCTGGCATCTGGGTTGGCAAGCATCCCATATCTCCGGCCCCTTGGACATTATTTTGTCCGCGTAAAGGCATGATGCCACAGCCTTCTCTGCCGATATGTCCTGTCAATAAAGCAAGATTGGCGATATCAAATACGTTATTAACACCACAATGATGCTCTGTAATTCCTAAAGTATAAGCAATCATGGCTTTATCTGCCTTTGCATATTCTCTTGCTGTTTCAACAATATCCTCAGCAGGTACTCCTGTAATCGCTGCTGCGTAATCAGGGGTATACATTTTTACGTGTTCCTTTAAAGTGTCAAAATCAACAGTAAATTTATCAATGAATGCCGGATTATATAGGTTTTCTTCAATAATGACGTGGATCATAGCATTCATTAGGGCGATATCAGAGCCCACATTAATTTGTAAATGGCGATGTGAAACCTTCACCATATCTATTTTTCTTGGATCAATCACAATGATCTTTAATCCAGATTTCACCGCTTTTTTCATGCGGTTTGCAATAATCGGATGGGCCTCGGTCGTATTTGAGCCCATTAACAGTAAAACTTCTGCACGATCAAAATCTTCCAATGTGTTTGTTGGAGATCCATTTCCAAATACAGTTGCCAGACCGGCAACGCTAGGGGCGTGTCAGGTTCGGTTGCAGCCGTCAATATTGTTGCTGCCGATCACTGCTCTCATAAATTTTTGTGTTACATAGTTTACTTCATTTGTACTTCTAGCAGTAGCAAACATCGTAATGGATTCAGGACCAAATTGATCTTTGATTCCCTTAAGTTTGTCTGCAATAAAGGTGTATGCCTCTTCCCATGTCGTTTCCACAAGCTCACCGGCCTTACGAATAAGCGGTGTTGTTAAACGCCTATTCGAATGAACATATTCATAGGCAAAAGAACCCTTTACACATGTCTGTCCTTTATTAACAGGCGCATCTTTGTCCCCGCGAATTTTGACAATTTTATTATTGTCAACTTCCACAACAAGGCCACAGCCCGTTCCACAATATCCACAAACTGTTTTAACTTTTGCAGCTTCTCCCATATTCATCCTCCCATTTGTGAAATTTATAAGAGTCTCTTTATCAAAATGGATTAAAAAAATCCATAAGAGAACTTCTTAACAAGTAGCAGCTAGTCTCCCCAGATAGCAAGTATTTTATATAATTTCAAATAAATCGAAATATTAAAATACATATCTATTATACTACATTTTTCCTTCAGTAAATAGATGAAACCGTCTAGAAGAGTAGCTCCTTTTTTTATTGTATGCAAAGAGCCCGCGAAATCTTATTAATAAAAAATACTGTAAACACTATTACTAGTAGTATTTACAGTATTTCACTATTTTTCATAATATCCGAGCCTTGCTGATATTTGCTTGCCTATATGGATCATACGTGATTGAAGAGCTTCTAGCCGGTTCTTAGTCATTCTCATTGTAGGTCCGGAAATACTGACAGCTGCAATGACTTTACCTAAATGATCAAATATGGGCACAGCCATACATGTAATCCCATATTCATTTTCCTCTAAATCTAACGCAAATCCATTCTTTCTAACTTCAATGAGTTCTTGAAGAAATTGATCTATGTCCGTTATTGTCTTATCCGTATGAACTGGAAGCCCTTTTCGCTCAATAATATCAGTTGCCACAACAGGAGGCAAATGTGCAAGTATAGCTTTCCCAACCGAGGTACAGTGCATTGGAGCCCTTTTTCCAACCTTTGAATGCATTCTGAGTGTTTCGTTCCCGTCTAATTTTTCAATGTAAACGACTTCCCCTTGATCATAGACAACTAGGTGTATGACTTCATTCGTCTCCATTTCTAATTCTTTCAAAAATGGCTTAGCTTCTTCTCTTAAATCAATAGACTCCAGAAGTTTTGAGCTTATATCCAAAAATTTATATCCAAGCTTATATCTTCCTGTTTCTTCATCCTGCTCGACATAGCCATATTGAACGAGTGTTGAAAGTATTCGATAAACAGAGCTTTTATTAATATCCATTTGGTTTGCAATTTCCGTAACACCTAGTCCCCCTTTTTTCATGCTGACGAACATAATAATATCAAGAGCCCGACTTACTGATTTAACCATATTCTCTCTTTCCAACATTCCCTCTCCTCAAATGAACACTTATTATTTAATAATATCGAAAATTAAAATTGCATGGCACTCAAATTGAAATGCCATGCTTAAAAGTCTTATTGTTTAATAGCAAACTTCGCCTTTGCCTCTAAGCGACGTTTGTGCAAAATTGGCTCTGTATAGCCATTTGGCTGGTCATAACCTTTAAAAATAAGATCGCGCGCAGCTTGGAAGGCGATAGAACTATAAAAGTCTTCTGCCATTGGATGATAGTCAAGATCACCTGCATTTTGCTCATCGACCACCTTTGCCATGCGCTGTAATGTCTCTTCAACTTGTTCCTTTGTACAAATTCCATGATGGAGCCAATTTGCAACATGCTGACTTGAAATCCGTAATGTAGCACGGTCTTCCATTAGGCCTACATGATTAATATCGGGTACTTTGGAACAGCCGATGCCCTGCTCTACCCAGCGAACAACATAACCAAGAATCCCTTGTGCGTTATTATCAAGCTCTTGCTGAATTTCTTCTGCTCCCCATTGCGGGTTTTCAGCTACTGGTACTTGTAATATTTCATTCTTCAAGTCTGCTAATTCATTTAATAGGTGACTTTGAACCTCTTTTACATGAACTTCATGATAATGAAGCGCGTGTAACGTTGCTGCTGTCGGGGAAGGAACCCAAGCGGTATTAGCACCCGCTTTTACATGGGCAATTTTTTGCTTTAGCATCTCGGCCATCATATCAGGCATTGCCCACATCCCTTTTCCAATCTGGGCGCGGTTTTGGAAGCCTGATGCCAGACCATTATTGACATTAGATTTTTCATAAGCATGCAGCCACTCTTTCCTCTTCATGTCATTCTTCCGTATCATAGGCCCAGCTTCCATAGAAGTATGAATCTCATCTCCAGTGCGGTCAAGGAATCCCGTGTTAATAAAAGCGATCCGTTCCTTCACTTCGCGGATACATGCTTTTAAGTTCAATGATGTTCTTCGTTCTTCATCCATTAAACCAATTTTTAATGTATTCCGTTTGAGGCCGATCAAATCCTCAACACGATTGAACAGCTCATTAGCAAAAGCAGCTTCCATTGATCCGTGCATTTTCGGTTTAACGATATAAACGGATCCTTTTCTAGAATTTGTATGAGCAGTGTTTCCTAATAGTGAATGTTTCGCTATTAAACTCGTTACTATTGCATCTAAAATACCTTCTTGAATTTCTTCCCCGTTCTTATCCAACACGGCATTAATAGACATTAAATGACCAACATTCCGGACAAACATTAAAGAACGTCCAGGAAGAGTAAAGGAATGTCCGCTTGGTGATGAATAGCTCCGATCTGCATTCATCGTCCTTGTTACGGTTTTACCGCTCTTGTCAAAGCTTGCCGTTAGATCTCCCCTCATTAAACCAAGCCAATTTCGATAAACGAGGACTTTATCTTCCGCATCAACGGCAGCAACTGAATCTTCACAATCCATAATTGTAGAAAGCGCAGATTCAAGAAGGATATCCTTTACACCAGCTTGATCTGTTTTTCCAATCGGATGGGTCCGATCTATTTGAATTTCAAAATGCAACCCATTATTTTTAAGCAATATTGTCGATGGATTCTCTGAATCACCTTGATATCCTGCGAATTTTTCCTCATTCTTTAATCCAATTTCCTGACCATTACTTTGGACAGCCATCAATTTACCGGCAATTACCTTGTACTGAATGATGTCATGATGGGACCCTTCCTCTAATGGTACAGACTGGTCTAAAAAGTTTTTTGCAAATGTAATAACCTTTCCTCCGCGAACCGCATTATAACCATCCGTTCTAGCTGCGCCGTCCTCTTCACTTATCACGTCTGTTCCATAAAGGGCATCGTACAGGCTTCCCCAACGAGCATTTGCTGCATTTAAGGCGTATCGGGCATTATTAACAGGAACAACTAGCTGAGGACCTGCCTGAATTGCGACCTCATCATCGACATTTTCAGTCAGGATACTAAAGTCCCCTCCCGCTTCTTCAAGATAGCCAATTTCCTCTAAGAAGGCTCTATAGCTAGTAAAGTCATACTTTTGATTTTCCCGATGCCATGTATGGATTTTTCTTTGAAGCTCATCCCGAATGGCAAGTAATTCTTTGTTCTTCGGAGTTAATTCATCAACAATTTCCTCAAACCCAATCCAGAATTGCTCGTGATCCACTTCACTTCCTGGAAGAACTTCATTATTAATAAACGCCAAAAGCTCACTAGCTACCTGCATTTTTCCAACTTGTTTATAAGCTGTCATCCTATTTCCTCCTTATCAATTCGTTCTCCCAATTTATCATTTCTATCTGTTTGTTATTACGCAACAGCGTTTCATTCTATCGATAAAAAAAGAATAGCATAATCAACTCCTTATTGCAATAATATTCAGAAAATATTTAATTTATTATGCATTTAAGGCTGCTTCTTTCATCTCCTTCTTAATTTCAACACAGCGGCCAGGCGTTGGAAAAAGCTTACCGGCATTTAACAGGTTTTGTGGATTGAAAACTTCGCGTATATTTGTCTGTGCGAAAATTTCATCGTCATTAAAAACAAAACGCATTTCTTCACGTTTTTCGATTCCTACTCCGTGTTCCCCTGTAATCGTTCCTCCGACATCTGCACACACCTTAAGACATTCACTGCCAGCCTGCAATGCTTTTTCAATTTCACCAGGCTTTCTTGCATCAAAAAGAACAAGCGGATGAAGATTGCCATCTCCTGCATGGAAAATGTTCGCAATTCGCAGACCAGACTCTTCACTGATTTCATTAATTTTTTGCAGTACTTCTGGTAGCTTGCTGCGGGGAATTACCCCATCCTGTACTAAATAATCTGGTGAAATCGCCCCCATTGCTCCAAACCCTGTTTTCCGATTCGCCCACCAGCGTTCTCTTTCCTTTTCATCCTTAGCTGCCCTTACTTCACGAACATTGCACTTCCTGCATACGTCAAGGATCTGATTGATTTGTTCATCAATCCCGGCAGCAATCCCGTCTACCTCAATGAGTAAAACCGCTTCAATATCTTTCGGGTGTCCCACTGGAAAAGCAGCAGCTTCTACCCCTTCGATAGCAACTTTATCCATCATTTCTAAAGCTGCAGGCACAATCCCGGCCGAAATTATTTCTGAAACAGCCCTGCTTCCTTCCTCTACTTTGTCAAAATAAGCTAACACTGTTTGCTTGCCTTCAGGATTCTTTAATATGCGCACCGTTATTTTTGTAACAATTCCTAAAGTACCTTCGGATCCGGTTAAAAGACCAAGCAAGTCATAGCCTGGCTCTTCCAAAATACCGTTATTTCCGATTTCAATTATTTCTCCATTTGGCAATACGACCTCAAGTCCTAAAATATGATTGGTCGTGACACCATATTTTAAGCAGTGAGCTCCTCCCGCATTTTCAGCGACATTTCCACCTATTGTACAGCAATATTGACTAGAAGGGTCTGGAGCATAATAATAACCTTTATCCGATATCGAATTTGTAAGTTTCAGGTTGACAAACCCTGGTTCTACTACGGCCCTTCTGTTTTCTAAATCAACACTAATTAACCGCTTCATCCGAACAAGACTAATAATCACTTCTCCGTTAATCGGAATAGCGCCCCCACTTAATCCAGTGCCTGCTCCACGCGCAAGAAAGGGGAGATTATTTTTCGTACAATATTTAACAAGCTTTGCCACTTCCTCGGTATCCTTAGGAAAAACAACAGCCTTAGGCAAATGCTTATGAAGAGTGAATCCATCACAGTCATACGAAATTAAATCTTCCTTATGGTAAAGGATGGAACGTGCTCCACCAACAATTTCGGCTAATTGCTGAATGTGTCTATCATTCGTTTTAATTTTTGTCTTCATCGTTCACAACCTCCTTCTCATTTTGATAGGCCCAATCCAAAAGCTGGACAGTATGAACGATTTTCTGATTTCTGCCATATTTCTGCACACCAACTGCCATCTGAAGCATGCAGCCGGGATTCCCCATGGAAATCATTTCAACATCATCAGGTACATTTTCCATTTTACTTTCTAAAACAGAATCAGCCATTTCAGGATTCGTAATATTATAAATTCCCGCACTTCCACAGCACCGATCCGCATTAGGCATATGGACCATCTCCACACCAGGAATATCTAATAATATTTCCCTCGGCTCCTTTCGAACACCCTGTCCGTGTGCAAGATGACAGGCATCATGATAGGTGATCCTTTTCCTCACTTCAGCTTTTGGCTTCTCATATCCGGTGTCGTGAAGATGCTTTGAAATATCAACAACCTTTTTGGAAAATTCCTCTGCTTTCTTATGCCACTCCGGCTCCTCACGGAATAACTCAGAATACTCCTGCATCATACATCCGCATCCAGCCGCATTCACAATCACTTTCTCAGCGTCTTTAAACGCTTCGATATTTTGCTTCGCCAGCTGCCTCCCCATATCTCGGTCACCGGCATGTACATGTAGAGCTCCACAGCATGTTTGGTTTGCTGGAATCCTTACATCATTGCCATTTCTCGTCAGAACATTAATGGTGGATTCATTAATATCACTAAACATGACATCCATAATACAGCCTGTTAGCATGGCTACTTCCCTTTTCGTTTCACCTTTTGCTTTAATAACCGTTTGATTTTTATACTTTTTACGAACAGATTTATTCACTTCCGGCATGATGGCTTCCATTTGAACTAAATGCTCCGGCATGATATTAATGAGCTTTGTTTTTCTAACCACTTTTTGAATTCCGCTTTTTTGGTAAAATTTGAGCATGCCGCCTAAAGTATTTAAGCGACTATGATGCGGAAATAAGCCATGTAGAAAGAATTTACTTACAGTCCCTTTCCATCCTTTAAGGGGAATTGCCTGGCGGATCTGCCCTCGTGCTTCCTCAATCAGACCGCCAACATCTACATCAGCTGGACAGGCAGTTGTGCAAGCCCGACAATCTAAACAGGCAAATACCGGGTCCATAAATTGCTCATTCACTTCCAGTTTTCCTTCAGCAACTGCTTTAATTAAATACACTCGACCACGGGGAGAATGCTGTTCCTGACCGGTATGCTCATAAGTCGGACACGATTCCAGGCACATTCCACAGTGAACACAGTCTGCCCATTTATTTTCATCAGGCGGGTCCTTCCATAAATAGTTGCCTAAGCTTGTAGTACAAGGGGGCGCTTGTTTCAATTCTGTTTCTGTCATACTCATTTCATATCCCTCCTACAAAACGATTCGGGTTTAGTATCCGATTCGGGTCAACCTTCTTCTTTATCCCTTCAAGCAAGGAAAAATAGGATGGCTTTTCCCCCCAAACATTTACGTCCTTACGGATAGAAAATGGCAGATGCTTCACAATCGCATAGCCGCCTATAGACTCTACAGTTTTCCTCAAGTCGTGAATGGAGTCGACAACATCTTCTTTGGAGCCATTTATCTTCACTTGACAAAGACCATGACCAAGTCCGCCGTATGCTTCAACGGCTACATTTTTTATATCCTGTAGTGTCACTGCCTCCTTCATTACCTTAATTACATTAAGATTTACAACTCCTATCTTTAGTACAGCTATCGTTTCATTCCCGGAATCTTGCTCATTTAGACGCAGTTCGTAAAATTTTTTCCAGAAATTCTGTGCTTCACTTTGGTGAAGAATGGTGAGCATTGAATGTGGAGGTGCTAAAGATTTAATCATCTTCTCCTGATATTGAACAGATGTTTCCACATCCTCAAAGCTAATTGCTATTGTAAAACTCTTTTTATTATTCAGTCTTTCGGAGAGGGACGGGGTTAATAATTCAATACAGACTGGCTCAAGAACTGAGTCCAGCACTTTAATCGCAAACTCCTTTATGCTTTCCTCATTACCATCTGGAAAGCTAACTAAAACAAGTGATTCGTATTTTGGGAGCGGTCTTAGCTTGAAGGTCACTTCTGAAATGACGCCAAGAGTCCCCATTGAACCAATAAATAGCTTGTTCATGTCATAGCCTGCTACATTTTTAACGACTTTGCCGCCAGACCGAATAATTGTCCCGTCTGGATAAATGGTTCTAAGTCCAATGACAGAATCCCTTGCTGACCCATATTTCAGTCTTTTAGGTCCGCTATCATTTGCTGCAATAATTCCGCCTATTGTAGCCTCAGCTGGAAAAAATGGATCAAGCGGAATTTTCTGATTCGCCTTTGCCAAATAATCCTGCAGTCCCTGGAAAGTTGTCCCAGATTTAACCGTTATCGTCATGTCCCCGACAGTATGCTCCACAACCCCTTTATATTTTGCTAAAGAGAGCAAGATATCACTCGTTTCGTTCTGGCCTCCAAACCCCCTTTTTGTACCACTGCCCATAACCGATATCGTTAATTTTTTTTCATTGGCGTGCTTTAAGACAGCAGCAATATCCTCTTCCGTATATGGATAAATGGTTGCCAAGCCGCCATTACCTAAGTAATTATTATGACTGTTTTCTATCGATAATTGCTCTTCTGACAAAACTGACCTTAAATCTTCTAATAAAACAACAGTATTCATAACCAGCTCCCCTTATTGTTTTGTAATAAGAAACATCGTTTTCATTTAATGTAAAAGCCGTTACTAAATTATGTATTCTATTATCATTAAAACATTCTATCTATTTAAATTCAATAAATATTTGGAATTAATTGAATTGTCAAAATGTAATCCCTATTAAAAAACCTGACTACTTTAATCATGCAGTCAGGTTTTATTATTATAAAATTCGAATTACGCGACCATTAAATTTGCTCTTCCAATAGCCGCTGCTCATATTGGCAATAGCTACTCCTGTAGAGCTTTGAGAGCCAATAAATTTACCGCCGCCAACATAAATTCCTACATGCCCATCTTTCTTATAAGTATCAAAGAATACGAGATCCCCAGGTCTCATCTGACTAGAGGAAACTTGCTTGCCCACACTCTTTAATGACTCTGTATATGCCGGTAATTTAACGCCTACTTGAGAATAAGCCCATGAAACGAAACCAGAACAATCAAATCTCCCGTTAGCAATATCAGAAGCAGATCTACCGCCGCCAAAAACATAAACAGAGTTCCCTAAATACTTATATCCAGCTTTGATTACCGTATTGACATCACCCTTAGCAGCAGGGGCTTCATTCTTAGCAGCAGGGGCTTCTTTGACTGGAGCACTTGGTGCTACATTTGCTGAAGCTTCCTTCGCATCATCGTTTGATCCGCTTGCTAAGTTTAAATTATATTGTGGAGCTTTCGGTTTTGCAGTTGTGTACTTGCTAGCTTCCAGTTTAGCCTGAATTTCTGCTTGTTTTGAAGCAAGCACACTATCTTGAATTTTTAAGTTAGCTTGAATAGCAGCAACTTCATTTTCTTTTGCTTGCAGTTCTTTTTCTAATTGTGCATTTTGCTGCTTTTGTTCTTCCATTTGAGCCTGCATTCCTTCAAGCTCTACTTTCATATTTTGCAAATCAGAAAGTTTTTTCTCAACATCTGATTTCTTTTCTTCTACAGCTTTCTTATCCGCATCATGTTGAGCAATAATATCTTGGTCTGCCTGAACGATCTTTGTTACCGCTCCTACTCTTTCAATGAAGTCACCAAAGCTAGTAGAACCAAGCAAAACTTCAACATATCCGATTTTACTATTGCCGTTTTCTTGATAGGAAACAGCACGCTCCTTTAAAATATTATTTCTTTTATCAATTCTTTCTTGGATTTCAGCTATTTCTGTTTTTAATTGTTCTACTTGTTCCTTCGTACTAATAATATCTTTTTCTGTTTTATTTATTAAATTATTATTATCTGTAATGGCTTGAATGACCCTTTTAATTTGTGCATTTAAGATAGCACGTTCTTCGAGAACAGCCGTTAATTCCTGTTCTGCCTTTGAAAGACTCGATTGAACATCAGATCTCTGTTTTTGAATTTCTGCTTTTTGACTATTTAAGGATGCTGCATCAACTGAAGGAATGGCAATAGCGCCAAGCCCAAGCATAAGTGTCGTATTTAATACTACAAGTTTCTTTTTCATCTATGTCCTGCCCCCAATTGTTAGTAGCTCTCGTTGCCCATGGCATATGTATCTAGAAATGCGGAAGCGCCTTCGGAACAATCAAAGGTCAATTGTTCCTGCGATGAATATTCACAGAAGCTTTCCTTTGTGCCCACCCCCGACAAGCACAAGACGAGCCTCTCGGAAAGGTGATCTTTCCTTTCTGAGAGGATTGGCTTGTGACCTCGAGGCCGACAAAAACGCGACGTCCTGTCGCATTGTCGACACTAGTACGTCCTGTACGTCGGGGGTAGGCGCTGTAGCTAGACATTTCTCAAATTCTAAAAAGTAATATTATTTACTATGTTCTATTATCAGCAAGTTATTTAAACTATTTATAGATTGAATTATAACATGCTAATTTAACAGGACTATTTTAGTTATATTACAAAAATATTTCAATCAGCCCCATCCGTCGCCCAACTGAGGAAATCATTGGTAAAATATTATTAGAATATATGTTTTAAAACAAAAAAAGCTGATCATGCAGCAAATTATACTTTGCCTGCATGATCAGCCTATATAATAGAAGGAACTAGATTTAGCTCATACTCATTTCGAGTTCTTCAATTCTCTTTTCTAAATATTTTCGATCCTTTTGTGCATGGAACGTTTCTGCTTTTTCGAGAATAATCGTTGTATTGTATTCCGGAATTTCCGCATACTTCTCATACACGCCCTTAGGAAGCAGTACATTGCCTTCTGGCCAGAATACAGCGATATTACCTGATTTCACATCTTCAAATTTCGCTCTTCCCTGGTAAGTGCCGTAATTATTAAATGCAACGATAGCATCTCCTTCTTGAATATTTAGTTTCTCTGCATCGTCTGCATTCATTAAAATATCATAACGATCTGCCCCATTGAAAGGATCTATTTCACTATAAACCATTGAGTTGAATTGTTTTCCGCGTCTTGTTGTCACATAGAACTGGCCTTCTGTTTTCCGCAGCTCAGGAATTTCAATGGCCAGCAGATTTCCTTTGCCATCAGGAGTAGGACAGACCCCGCCCTCGCATAACCAGGCTCCTCCCCATTGGAACACATCTCCCTTGTTTTTCAAATGCTGGATGCCATCATAATTTCTGTTGGCTATGGAAATTTCATCACGAATTTCATCTGCATGCTTAAATTCAATAAGATGCTTTTTATCAGGATAGACTCTTGATGCGAGGTCAACATAAATTTCCCATTCTGGTCTTGCTTCCTCAATTCTTGGCCCTTTAATCTCCGGACTAAAATATACCATTCTTTCTGTACTTGTGGATGTACCTCCACCAGGCTGCTCATATCGTGTCATCGCAGGTAATACAATGACTTCTTCCTTTGCATCCACTAGGGTAGATGTATTAAAAATAATATCCTGATGGACCCGCAGTTCAACATTTTCAAGAACCTCCTGGATAAAATGAGGATCTGGCATTGTTTCGAGGAAGTTTCCTCCACTTGTAAAAAAGAGCTTAACTTTTCTCGGATGATTCTCCGGCAGCATGATATTTTCCAATGTTTGACCTACTGTATCCCCTTGCCATCTAGGAACCGGGAATCCCCATAAATATTCCATGCGTTTTGCATTGAGCTCATCAAAATCACTTCCCGGAAGTACAAACGGGTCAGCTCCCATTTCTCCTGATCCTTGCACTCCGCTATGTCCGCGGATTGGCATGACACCGCAATGCTCTCTTCCAATAAAGCCGCGCAGCATGGCAAGATTAGCCACCTGTGAAATATTATCGGTTGCAAAGCGATGCTGTGTTAATCCCATACTCCAAATGAAAACACCGGATTTTGATTTGGCCAGCAGCTCGGCAAACTCATACATTCTTTCCTTCGTTAACCCAGATGACTTTTCAAGCAGCTCCCAATCTTGATTCTTGAGATGGTCTTTTAACTCAGAAAAACCATTTGTATGCTCGTTGACAAAATCATGGTCAATTGCAGAGCCCGGAACTTTTTCCTCCATTTCAAACCAGTGCTTCATCACACCATTCATAAAGGCAATATCTCCGCCAATATTAACTTGATACACATCATCGACAATTTGGGTGCCAAACAGTGCACTTTCCGGAATCGAAGGAATCCAGTAATTTTCCATTGCTGGCTCTCGGTATGGGTTAATCATAATAATTTTTGTTCCCGCTTTTTTAGCTGCATACATATATTTAGTGGAGACAGGCTGATTATTTGCTGCAACAGAGCCCCAGAATATTAAAACATCGGTACCGATCCAATCTTTATAATTACAGCTTGATGCTCCAATGCCCAGTGACCGTTTTAAAGCTGTTTTACTTGGCGAATGGCATATGCGGGAAGCGTTGTCGATATTATTTGTTCCTAGAAACCGAGCAACTTTCGCTGCTGTATAGTAAACTTCATTCGTAATTCCCCTAGCAGTTAAATAGAATGCAAGCTGTTTAGGATCAATTTGCTTTATTTTCGCTGCAATCCTGTCTAAAGCTTCGTCCCAAGATATTCTTGTAAACTTATTTTCTCCTTTTTTTCTCGATAGAGGGTATGGAATTCTTCCAAGCTTCCGAAGCTGTGTACTGTCTAATTCCTTCAATTTATCTATATTTTCAAGCAGCTCCGGGTCAATGGCCGGCATGGTGTTCAGGCGAAGAACATTCAATCTTGTTGTACATAAATGAGGCCCCGTCAAAGTTTGGTCATAAAGCCCAGATACACCAAGGGCACAACCATCACACACACCTTGTGTTAGAATCCGATAAGCATATCCTAAATTATCTTTATTATCCCATGCTACCTTCATCGTATCTCTAATATGGTGAGGCTTTATCTTCCCAAGACCCATTGGCGCCTTGCCAGCCCACAAGGATGGCTTTAAGGAAGTATCTAATTTGATTGGTCCTGTATGTTTAGTTGAACTCATGACAATCTTCTCCTTTTTCATTCATGCTGAATAATGAGCGTAATTCTATAATCTAATTAGCGTTTTTTCCATGAAAAATATAAAAACCACCAGACACAAAAATTACGCATGTGTTTGGTGGTTAGTCTTTAGCAGGATCGCTACCAAGTGCCAACTTCCTATTGACTATTTAGTTTTAAACATTTCTTCAATGTTGTTGTCAAAAACAAACACCGACATCCCAAAATCTCTTTCGATATCGATATCGACAAATAGGTCAATGAGTTTGGATTGCAAAAATTCCTCCATCTCAATTGGCTGATTCTTCTTATACATATCCTTTACCATTTCAGTTCTTGCAGCGCGGACCATTTGTTTTCCATCATCTGCACTCACGATAAACTTCTCAACTGGGGAGAGGTTTCCCTCCATCTCACAAATAGCCCAGTTTTTGCAAAAGGTAGTCGTCACTTTACTTGGCCCTTTTCCCATATGCTTTTTTCGAAAGGAACGGACGAGATTGCTAAATTCTGCTTCATATTTATTCATGCTATTTTTCAACCCTTTAATACCAGTATATAATATGTTTTAAGAATCTCTCTCGTTTGTGAATACTTAATTAATAAGTTGAAAGATTGATCCCATTAGTATAAGTTAATCAATGATTCACAAAATTGTCAAACTGCTTTCTCTTATTAGTTAGAGCTTCCTGCAGTTTCAATTTATTTAAACATATCGTAAAAGGATCGAATTTATTAATACAAACGCAAACATGCCAATAAAATACAAAACCGCCAATCCTCCCTAACAAAATATTAGGGATAATTGACGGTTAGTTAACAGCAGGTTCGCTACTTTACACCAACAGTTAATCGCTTTCATATAATATCATAACAATTAATAACCGATGACAGGTTCGCTATCTCGCATCAATAATGTTACAACTTTATGAACTTTTCTAAATTTTAACATCATAATTTGTTTTATTCAACCTTTTTTTAGTTTTTCACTATGTTAGGTTTTTTTACTATTGCTATATGAAATTTTTATGCTACTATTTTGGTAATTAAGTACAGATGAGCAGGTGAAATTAAATGGCAGGTCAAATTAGTAATAACAGCTGGATTTATAGGTACGAGAATGGCAAATTACAAGAACAATTGGACGAGATTGTTACTGAGCAGCCTTTAACAATTATGCTAGATGGACAAGAATTTGCGACAATGGTTTGTACACCAGATAATCTAGAGGAATTAACGATAGGCTTTTTGGCTTCGGAAGGATTTATCCGTCAACAGGATGAGATTAAATCCCTTAACATTGACGAAAGTAAAGGGATCGCTTACGTTGATTTACATGTTCAAGTTACAACCAGTCATGAATTTCACTCAAAACGATTTATTGGATCTTGCTGCGGGAAAAGCCGTCAGTTTTATTTTCACAATGATGCTCGTACGGCTAAGACCTCTACCTCCAAGACTACGGTAACTCCAGCTCAATGTCTATCCATCATGAGACAGCTGCAGGACAGCAGTTTAACTTTCCAAGAAACTGGCGGAGTGCATAATGCTGCCCTTTTCTCAGGAGAGGATATGATAATTAGCAGAACTGATATCGGAAGGCATAATGCATTGGATAAAATTTACGGTTACTGTATCCAAAATAAAATATCCGTAAAAGATAAAATTATTGCCTTTAGCGGAAGAATCTCATCTGAAGTACTATTAAAGGCTGCAAAAATTGGTGTTGGAATTATTCTATCAAAATCAGCCCCTACTAATCTTGCTATTAAATTAGCAGAGGATTTAAATATTACCGCTGTTGGATTTATAAGAGGAAACTCATTTAACGTGTATTCTCATTCACATAGGATTATAGAGTAATAAAAAGGAGGCGATCATACTTGATTTTACAGGATAAAAGAAACAGGCCGCTTAGAGATTTGCGAATCTCAGTAACGGACAAGTGTAATTTTCGCTGTACCTATTGTATGCCTGCAGAAATTTTCGGGCCTGATTACCCCTTTTTGAAAAAAGAACAGCTGCTAGCATTTGAAGAGATAGAACGGTTAGTTAAGATTTTTGCTAAAGCCTTCGAAATAAAAAAAGTCAGGCTTACCGGCGGAGAGCCTTTAATGCGAAAATCATTGCCTGACCTTGTGGAGAAAATCGCGCGAATCGATGGAATTGATGATATCGCCATGACGACAAACGGAGTATTACTGCCGCAATATGCAATGAATTTGAAAAAAGCTGGCTTAAAACGAGTTTCCATCAGTCTTGATTCACTTGATGACCATTTGTTTGGAAAAATCAATGGCAGAGGGGTAAAAGTACAAGAAGTTTTAAATGGAATTGAGGCAGCATCTGAAGCTGGCTTAAAAATAAAAATTAATATGGTTGTAAAAAAAGGCGTCAATGACCAGGAAGTTATCCCGATGGCCAAATTTTTTAAAGAAAAAGGCCATATTTTACGTTTTATTGAGTTTATGGATGTCGGAAATACGAACCAGTGGAATATGGAATCTGTTTTTTCTAAAAAACAAATTCTTGATTCTATTCATCGTGTCATGCCGATTGAACCAATTGCGCCGAATTATTTAGGTGAAGTAGCGTCAAGATTTAGGTACGCTGGCACTGAACAGGAATTTGGAATTATTTCATCAGTTACAGAGGCTTTCTGCTCATCAT
The DNA here is from genome assembly GCF_036962035.1 of Bacillus sp. JJ1773. Taxonomy (NCBI): domain Bacteria; kingdom Bacillati; phylum Bacillota; class Bacilli; order Caryophanales; family Bacillaceae; genus Bacillus; species Bacillus sp. JJ1773. The sequence goes on along the minus strand of NZ_JBALNX010000055.1, from coordinate 21,206 downwards.
GCAATCGGGCTAGACTTTCAGCTGAAGGCAAGCTCTATACTTGTTTATTTTCTGGTGTAGGACATGATCTGCGCACAATCCTGCGTTCTGAGGAAGATGATTCAAAATTAGAAAAAATGATTACAGACATTTGGACAAATCGTAATGATCGTTATTCCGAAGAGCGTGATAACCTCCTGCAGCAAAACAAAGGCAGAAAAAAGGTGGAAATGTCTCATATTGGGGGATAAATTTCTTCATAGGGGCTTGAATAGAAAGTCTGCATTTTGACTTCTGGACAGCCCCAAAAACTGGATTAATTATTCAAGTATGGACTAAGAATGCGTATGGCCTCATTCAATTTTTCAGCGTTCTTTTTATACATTTTTTTGGCATCGGGTGAATCTGTTTCCAATTCAAATATTTCTAAATCAGCTTGACATTTTTTAAGCATCGCCATCAATAACGGCCTTGTTTGTGGAGATGGCTGTTTCATTTTATCATCATAGAGATCAACAGTTAAATCACCATAAGAGTCAATCTGTCCATAAAAGACATTATCCATTGTGACCTCAAGTTTATCCAATTCGTCAAAAAGCCACTTTCGGGATTTTCCAGCAGAAGCCAAAGAATCATGTACAATATGTCCGTCACGAATCACTGTTTGCGGTACTTTATCATTTGCTACTTTAAGGTTGAGATCTTTAGGAGTTAACGGTCTGTTTTCTTTTTTCAATAAGATGCTTAAATCACCTGTTGGTTCTAATACAGCAAACTCTACATCTGCTAAGTTAAATACATCTTTTTTGCGCAGAAGTGTTGTAAGCTCATCTGTGGAGTATTTTTCCTTTTTTAAATTATCCTCCATTATTTTTCCATCTTTAATAAATATCGTTCCTTTACCTTCAACAAAGTCACGAAATGAATTGCTTTTTAATGAAATAAATCCAACAGTGATCGTCACTAATCCAAAAATGGCTATAGCTAATATTCCATGCCCCATATTGCTATCAAGCCCCATAATAACTTCGCCCGCAATACTTCCTATTGTTATGCCAGACACATATTCAAAAAAGGAAATTTGAGAAATTTGCTTTTTTCCTAACAACTTGGTCATTATGAATAATACAAAAAGAAATAAAAAAGACCGAATGATAATATGACTCCATTCTGACATTTTGCCACCTCTTCCTTATTTATCCCTTATACTGCGGTTCTTCTAACATCATTTCATTTACCCGAAGCTGGAGGTCTTTTTTTATATCGTTAATCATATTCATCATTTCGTGAAAAGTCCTCTGTGCCTCTGGATCGTGCGAATTCAGTGCCAGAATGGAAAGCTGAGCCTCGATTCCCTTAATGGTGGACAGGCTTTGTTTAACATTCGAAATAATAGTCATGACATTTACTCCCCATCTATAAATGATGAAAAGGTTGGCTATAAGCCAACCAGGATAAAGCTATTGATTGTACTGCGGTTCTTCTGCAAGAATTTGCTGCAAACGAGGCTCTACAGAGTCAATGACTGACTGTGTTTGCTGTGCACAAGTTTGGTATAGCTGCTTAGCCTGTTGATTATCTGTTGCTAATGCAAATCCTTCAAAACTCGCCTGAGCACTTTTTAAACCTGCTATCGCTTGTTTAACCTGTGTGCCAACTGTCATTCTTTTCCCTCTTTTCTATGAAAAATGACTTACAATAGGTATTATTTCTTAATTCCTGATCTTTATATATAATTATTTCTGGTAAATTTAGCACTTAATAATAATGTAGAGGAATGCCTAGATTTCACTGAGATATATTATAGATGTGATTTAAATCAATACATCATTAATTGATATTGATTATCATTAATATGAAAGAAAATATTCCTAATTGGGGGTCATATAATTGGAAAAGAAATCGATCATAGATGCATTAGAATTTAGCGAAGAAAAGTTTATTAAAAGGATTATTTTTCGCGAGGGCGAAAGCACAGTATTCGTCTTAAATTTCATGCCTGGTCAGAAGCTTCCTGCACATAAGCATCCAGGAACTAATGTGTATTTAATGGTCCTTCAAGGTAACGGGACACTCATCATTAATGGAGAACCATTCGAGGTTGAGGAAAAAGATGTCATTCGGGCAGATGGCGAAGAAGAATTCGCTTTTACAAACAGCGGAAATGAAAATGTTAGCCTTTATGTCATGTTAAATAAAATTCCTGATGAACGTTATGCGCAAAACATTTAAATTAAAACATTATTAGTTAGCAATATGCCGCCTTATCCATAATGCTGGTAATCAAAAATGTATTCTAAAAGAAAAAGCTTTCCTATCTGGATTTAGTCCATTATAGAAAAGCTTTTTTGCCATTATAATGGCAACAACTGTATTTGAGAATGGTTTTTGATTTCTTCAATCATCTGAACCCACTCTTGTGGCTTATTAGACAGTACTGAATAATATGTCGTTAAAAAGTCTGAAACTAATTGTGCCGGAATTTCGGAAACATTGTCATCCATCGGCATGAAACAAAAATCGAGACCTTTAACGGCTTCTCCATCATTTTTCCAAGAAGGATGTACATAAGATAAATCAAGGCGCTTATACCCGAGATGCGATAAGACTTCACGGCGAACAAATGGATTCATTGGCTTTACTCCGCCAAATTCATGATCATCAAGCTGATAAGGATCATAGATTTCTGCAAACATGCCAAACAATTCTTTGCCATTTGCTTTTGCTAATTCATTCAAGTCTTTTTCCCTATTTTGTGCTAAGAAACGGCCTAGGCTAAGTCCTGGACGGCCAATAATAGTAAAATCGGTCATAGCAATATTCCAATCAGAATAGTACCTATATTCTGTTGCACCAACTACCTCATTCTGATGGACAGCAACAAACACACTTATACCCGGATCTTCTAATGGTTCCTTCCACAATTCATATTCCAGCACCTCTTCAGGAGGAAATACCTCTTTCATTAAATCATGCATTTTGACAAACAATGGATCTTCAATGCTCGTTATTCTTCTATATTCCATTTAATCTTTCTCCTCTCTATATAAATTTCTCCTCGGAGAAATTACGCCCAGATTTTTAACCTTGCTGAAAAAAGTTAAAGGGGTTTTTCCACTCCATCAAAACGGCATGATGAAGAGATTCTTCATCTTCTAAGTAGTTTTCGATGATAGCAATCGGTGTTCTGCCTGATCGCAAAAGAAAGGAAATAACGGGATCACGCAGAACTCCTTTGACCACAGCATCAATATATTCATTTGGTGACATAGTCTCTGCCACTTTGTGATACCCTGGCATTCTTCCGCCGCCAAGCAAACGATCAAGGCCAAGCTGAACGACTACTTGATACATCGATTGCATCAACATTTTTCCTAGCCCCAGCTTACGGTACTTTGGTCTAACACTTATGTCAACAATATAAAGAGTGTTTCCGTTCGGGTCATGATTGCGAATATATCCGCTATCCGTTACCTCTTCCCATTTATGTGATGGATGTTTCGGATCAAAATGAACACAAACCCCAGTTAATGATCCAGCCAATTGGCCATTTACCTCTACACAAAGCGCCCCTTCAGGAAATAAAGTAACATGATTTTGCAATTGTTCTTTATTCCACCATAGTTCTGAAGGAAAAGGGGGCGGAAAGCATTCCGCTTGAATTTGGATCAGCTCATCAAAGTCAGACTCCGTGTAATTCCGTATAATAATAGGGACTGGTTTTTCCTGATCAAAGGCATAAAATTCGCTGCGATAAGCCATTTTCATCCCTCTTTACCATTTATTTTTCCCAATCCGGATATAGATCGACACGTCGATCACGCCAAGTTGTAACTGAACCTCTTTCTCTGACTTCATGTAACAGTGTTAAATCTAGATCCGCTGTAACAATCATATCATCATTGATTTCCCCTTCGACCATAATTCCTTTTGGAGGAAATGGGACATCATTTGGAGTAATAACAGCTGCTTGGCCAAAATTCCCCCGCATGAAATCAACAGTCGGAAGGGAACCGACAGTCCCTGTTACGACAACATACACTTGATTCTCAATTGCGCGTGCATGGCATGTATAACGAACGCGATGGAAGCCGTGACGGTCATCTGTACAAGATGGACAGAATATGACATCTGCCCCCTTAGCTTTTGCCATCCTAACGATTTCCGGAAATTCAATGTCATAGCATGTCAAAATGGCAATTCGCCCTTTATCCGTGTCAAAAACCTCAAGCCCCTCACCTGCAGACATATTCCATTCTTCTACTTCCGTTGGGGTAATATGCAATTTAGCCTGCTCAACAATCCGGCCGTCCGGGTAAAACATATGTGCCACATTGTATAAACGGCCTTCCTTTTCTATCACATGTGTACCGGCTATAATATGTGTATTCGTTTCTTTAGCGAATTTTGTAAAAAGATTCTTATATTGTTCTGTAAAGTCAGGGAGTTCATTAATCGATAAACTTGTTCCTTGCTCATTCCCAATCGATAAAAGCTGGGTAGTAAAAAATTCAGGAAACAAAATAAATTCCGAACCAAACTCCTGTGCTGTTTTAATATAATGTTCACACTGCTTCGCAAAATCCTCAAATGAATGAATCGTATGCAGATGATACTGCACCGCAGAAACTCGTAGTTTCAATGTCATCCCCCTTATCATTTAATAATAGAGATGAGTTGTTAACTCAATCTTTATTGATTATCAGATATTTCACAAAAAATAACAATAGTCATTTTAAAAGTTTTCATTTTCCGCAGAAAAAGCGCTGCTATAAGAAGCAACGCTCTTGGTTTTATTATTTTACAATGAAATCTTTCCGTTAATCAAGATGCGGCTCCATACCAGCACTGACTATTTTGAATTCCATATCACCTGTATTTTCGATTAAAAAGTACATTTTATTTTGCCCGCTTTTCAATTGGCCCTTATATCCCTTTTCCAATTCTGCATGGAAGGATACAACAAATTCAACTTGAGTCTTCGATCTAGCACGCTCTTCTAACGTTTTCATTTCAATTTTCTTTATCCCTTTTTTAAATGCTTCAGTGTTAAAGTCCCCATACAAGAATTGGTCTGCAGCTTGGGTATGATCCACAAGCAGGAACTTAAAAAAGATAAAGGCCGGGTTGATATTGCCTGGAATATCTAAATTCACAGGCATATATGGTCTTTCACTAATTTTCCACCCTTTGCCTTGCAAATAGATAACCTCAGTATGAAATGCTTCTGTTTCATTTAACTCGCCTACCGGAACCTCTAACTTATATGTTCTTTTCTTGTCATCCTTTTCTAAAAAAAGAGCCTTTGCCTTATCCCATTGTAGGAGAGATCCCCCATCCGCTTCTGGCTGTGCCATCTTTCCTTTATGCTCGATTATTCCCCGTTCCTCGATAAACTGATTAGCCTGTGACCGAGTCAATGTGCTAGTCATGTATTTCATGAGCTTTTTCTTTGTGCCAATGTCACTAGATAAATACCGGTATGGCATATTTTCATACTGAAATGATTGGTATTCACCCTTTTTATAGTTCCCGCCACTTTGAATATACGTTTCACTTTTCTTCCATTTACTTACTAAAGATACTACCTGTTTTTCAGTTATCGCCTTTTCCTGCTTTACATTTTGAACAATTTTATTTGGCTGCTCTTTGGCCATTGCTCCTTCTGTTAAAGTGAATACTGGTAAACTTAATATCGTTACGGCAAGCCCTGAATATAACCATTTTTTTGCTTTCATTTTGAATTCCCCCATTAACTCGTTTTGCTTTGTTTCTAACTGAATTGTACTCCAGCACCGAGTTTAAGGATTTACGAAATGGTTAAAAAAGAGTTCTATTTTGGTAACAGAAATTATACTGATCTTACACTTGCCTGAATTTAATTTTTAGTATGATCTGGTTTAGTACTTCCGAAATCACAAGTCCAGCAGCAATTGCACCTGAAATCATGAAGGCCTTTGCCGCTAACTGTATGGCGACATTATAATCGTTAACAACAAAATGACGCATCGCATTATAAGCAATTCCACCTGGGACAAGAGGGATAATTCCAGATATACTAAAAATGATAATCGGCGTTTTATACATTTTTGCGAAGATTTGACTGATAACCGCAACCATGAAAGCAGCAATAAATGATGCAATAACCGCATCAAAGTCATATTCTACAAGAGAAAAATATACAATCCACCCGACCATCCCAACAAGTCCGCATTTAATAAGGGACTTTCTCGGCGCGTTAAATAATATGGCGAAAGAAGCTGTAGCAACAAAGCTTGTGATTAAATGTACAATCATCATTTCTCATCCCCACCATTCTTTCTAAAAAAATGCGACAACGACTGCCACTCCTGTTCCGATTGCACAAGCGGTAAAAAATGCTTCCGCTCCCTTAGACAAGCCTGCCACTAAATGCCCGGCCATAAGATCTCGGATTGCATTTGTGATTAATAAACCCGGAACGAGCGGCATAACAGATCCAATAATAATTTTGTCTAGCTGTGTCCCTATTCCTGTCCGTACAAAAAAATAGGCACTTAACCCAATAATAAAAGCAGCTAAAAACTCCGAAAAAAACTTAATTTTCACTAGACGATGTATATAAATAAAACAAATAAATCCTAAACCGCCACTGATGATAGCTGGTAAAAAATCACTCCATTTTCCTAAATACATCAATAGGAAGCACCCGCTGGAAATAGATGCTGCAAGAATTTGCTGATATATAGGAAATGTGAAATTAGCCTTTTCAATTTCATTAAGCTTTATAAAGGCTTCTTTAATGTCCATTTCACCACTGCTTATTTTTCTTGAAATCCCATTAACTAAAGTAACTTTATATAGATCTGTTGTCCGCTCAGATATTCGAATGAGCTTTGCAGGCTCTGTTCCATCAATCGAAAAGATAATGCCAGTTGGCACGACATAGCTATGAGAGTGAGGAATTCCCAACGCTGCGGCAATTCTTGTCATCGTATCCTCCACCCGATACGTTTCTCCGCCGCATTGCAGCATAATTTTTCCTGCAAGCAGACATAAATCAATCACTTCAAATGTTTGAGGAAATTTATTTTCCAACCTTATCCCTCCTTATGCTAAAACGATAGGCTGTTACCTTAATATTTTATTATTACAGATCATAATGCTTTAATAATATACGGTCAAAATTAATATTATGCAACAGTTCTTCCATTTTACATTGTAAAGGTTTTATTAATTTCTTGTTCACCTTAAATCTATCGCATATTATTTTGCTATGATGAAGAAGATTTCATTTGAAGGAGAATAATCGTGAACCAAAATATTAGAAAAAACAACTTTACATATTTACTTGAAATCCTTTTTATTTCCATGAAGCTAGGGTTAACCTCATTTGGCGGTCCTGTTGCACACCTTGGATATTTTCATCAGGAATATGTGAAAAGACGAAAGTGGCTGGATGAAAAAAGCTATGCTGATTTAGTTGCACTATGCCAATTTCTTCCTGGGCCTGCGAGCAGTCAGGTTGGCATTGGGATTGGAGTCATTCGCGGGGGATTCCTTGGTGGGATCTTAGCATTTATCGGGTTTACATTGCCTTCCGTAATAGCATTAATTTTGTTTGCCCAGCTGCTCAGTAACGAAGCAATTGGAACTACCTCTTGGATTCATGGGCTAAAAATTGTAGCAGTCGTGGTAGTCGCCCACGCCATCCTCGGAATGGCCCAAAAGCTAGCACCTGATTTAAAAAGAAAGACCATTGCCTTGTTTGCCATTGTTGCGACCCTTTTCTGGCAAACTGCCTTTTCACAAATCGGCATTATACTATTATCTGGTGTTTTAGGCTACCTATTTTATAAAAACTCTATTGATCAAATAGAGAAACAAAATCATTTTCCACTTTCAAAACGATTAGCTTTCGGATGCCTTCTAATATTCGTTTTACTGCTAATCGGGTTACCTGTATTAAGAGAGATGACTAATCTAGACTGGGTTGCCTTATTTGACAGCTTCTACCGTTCTGGTTCTCTCGTATTTGGCGGGGGGCATGTCGTGTTGCCTCTGCTTGAGCGAGAATTTGTGCCGACAGGATGGCTAAGTGAAGAAGCATTTCTAGCTGGATATGGAGCAACACAAGCTGTACCTGGGCCTTTATTTACATTCGCTGCCTATATTGGTGCTATTATTAACGGCTGGCAAGGTGGTCTGCTTGCAACTTTTGCGATTTTTTCACCCGCTTTTTTGCTTATTTTAGGAACATTGCCATTCTGGAACGAGCTTCGTTCAAATCCAAAAATTACAGGGGCTTTAATGGGTGTAAATGCTGCGGTAGTTGGTATCTTAGTGGCTGCATTCTATCATCCTATTTGGACGGGCTCCATTTTCGCACCTAAAGATTTCGCCCTTGCAGCTATCCTATTTAGTATGCTTGCGTACTGGAAGCTTCCGCCATGGGTCATTGTATTAACTGGTGCAGCAGGCGGAATTCTGCTGGGATATATATGACTGAAAAGGCTGCCAAATCAGCAGCCTTTTTGTCTATTTATAATGGGATTTCCAAAATTACTTTCGTACCATGGCCTTTTGTAGATTGAATACTGATCGTACCGCCAGCTGCACGTGCCCTTTCCTCCATACTGAAAAGTCCAACGCCACGTGAAATTTGCTGAATATCAAATCCCATTCCCTTATCCTCAATCACTACCCTGATCACATCATCCATTTTTCGAATAATTACTGACGCCTCATCTGCTTCGGCGTATTTCCGAATATTCGTTAAGCATTCTTGAATAATTCGATAGATAGAAATTTCTATATTTGGACTAAGACGGCTATTTAAATAGCAATCAAAATGGACATTGATAAGATAATTTTCTGAAAATCTGACTAAATAAGATCGGATTGCCGGGATTAACCCCAGATCATCAAGAACGGACGGCCTAAGCTCCCATGAAAGATCACGTAGGTCTTCAATAATTTCTGTCGCTTCATCTTGCATTTGTTCCAGCAAAGAGTGTTCCATTTCTGCCTGTAGCCTGCTTATCGTAATTAAATGACTATATAAATTTTGTCCCACTCCATCGTGCAGCTCTCTTGATAATCTTCTTCTTTCCTCTTCTTGAACATCAATTATTTTTGTCATCATCCTTTGAAGCTCATCTTCTATCAGCTTCCTCTTTGTAATTTCATGCCGAATCGCTAAATATTGATAAGGCTTGCCATTTTCCCCGAGAAAGGGAACGATGGTCGTATCTACCCAGTAAAAAGAACCATCCTTTGCTTGATTCCTTATTTCACCCTTCCAAACTTCCCCTGAAGAAATCGTCCGCCAAAGATTAGTGAAAAATTCCTTTGAATGATAATTTGAGTTGATGATTCGATGATCCTGGCCAATTAGTTCCTCAGCTGTATATTTGGATACTTCACAAAATTTCTGATTAACATATGTAATGATGCCTTTTTGATTAGTAAAAGCGACAATCGTCGATTCATCTAATGCAAATTTTAAATCGACAAGTTCATGTATATGATAGGATTGTTGTTTGTTAATTCTGGAATGATCCTTGGCATGATGAAAAATTACAAGATAATACTTCTCCTTATTTAATGAAAATGTATTCATCCTGTAAATAAGGGAAAAGCTGTGACTATCCTTATGCTTACCCTTTTGATGAATAATGACCCCTTCATTAATCTCTCTTAAGTTCGTTTCAGGGATTAAATCACTAAATTCCTTACCGACCATTTCACTTTCAATATACCCAAAGCTTTCACAGGCTTTATTATTGGCATACGAAATGATGTCTGATTCATTTACGAGAATGGTTGCATCACTTGAATCAGGTGCAAGTATATTCCGGTTCATTTTTATCCTCCTAAGGGCTACTAAAACAAGCCTTCTAAAGCTTTCGCACCTTGTTTAACTGTCAATTGTTCATTTTCCGTTATAGGGGTATTTGACCGTCTGCCAACTAATAACACACCTTTTGGAACACTTTTTATAAAAAGTGGAACGGCATATGCGTATACTAGCTTTTCAGCCAGCATGATCGGATATTCAAGTGCCTTGCCCGTAATCTCTTCTGGGAAATTTTTTATCGTGATTGGGCTTCCTGTAGAAATCACTTTACCAGCGATTCCTTTTCCATAGCGAACAGTAATTCTCTTATACTTCTCATTATTGTTGCCGGCTGCAAAATGCCAACTAACATCAGGTCCCTCCTGATTTTGCAAAGCCAGTCCAACAAAATCCACATTCATAGTTGTTAATATTTTTTCACATTGATTTGCAATTTCCACTGAGTTTATCAAGGTTTTGACCATCCCTTAAATTCCATATCCTAATAACCCCTTTTTCAAAGCAAATTCAACTAGCTCTGGCCTTGTTTTCATTTGTAGCTTCTCCATTAAGTTGCTCTTATGTGTTTCGACTGTTTTCACACTAATTACTAGCTGTTCTGCAATCTCTTTATTGGAAAATCCTTTGGCAATAAAGGTAAGCACTTCCTTTTCTCGATCAGACAACAGGTTAAAGGTATCTGTATTCCCTTGTTTAACTCCGAAAAGGTACTCCTCCATTACTCTTTTCGTCGCTGATGGATGCAAATATGCGTTGCCGTTAGCAACGGAACGAATGGCTGACAGCAGTTCATCATGTGGGGCACTTTTCAATATGCAGCCAGAAGCTCCTGCTTGGATAGCTCTAAATAAATACTCTTCATCATCATGCATAGTCAGAATAAGGATTGCTGTATCTGGCAATAATTTTTTCAATTCAGAAGTAGCCGATAATCCATCTCTTCCATGTGGCATGCTTAAATCCATGACCACAACATTTGGATTAAGCTCAAGTGATTTTTGGATCCCTTCATTTCCCTCGGATGCTTCACCGACAACTTCTATGTCCGGATGATTATTTAAAAGCATTTTTAATCCCATTCTAACAACGGCATGATCATCACAAAGAAGAATCTTAATCAAGTCATCTCCCCCATTCGTTTTTCTTTTTTCTATGTAATCCATTATATAAAAATTTACAGCAGACTCCTAGTTTAGTGTGCTAAATATACAATAAGGGATTGCATACCGCAAATCCCCTAAGTGTTTGTTTCATATTATAGTGGCAACTGAAGTTCAATCAGTGTACCTTCCCCTATTTTTGAAGTAAGAAACCATTGTCCGCCAATTAAATGCATGCGCTCCTGCATGGCGGCTAGGCCGGTCGATTGATTCATCCCTTTTTCCATATCAAAGCCTTTTCCAGCATCTTTAATAAGGATTCGCAAATGGCTTTGCTCCCATATAAAGGTTACCTCCGCATTTACTGTATCCGCATATCTGGCAATATTGGCTAAGGCCTCCTGACAAACTCGGAATAATGTAATCCTTTCCTTTTCATTCAGAGAGACCTCTTCACCCATACTCACTAAATGTACTTCGATCCCGTAGGTGGAAGTATAAAGCTTTAAATAGCTTTTCATTGCCGGCAGAAGTCCAAGCGTCGTTAAGGTAGGAGGGTGTAATTCAACCGAAAGCAGCCTAATCTCTTGAATCGTTCTTTCTAGTAATTCAGCCATGCTGCCGACATAGCCTTTCATCGTATCTTCTTCAACAGCTGATTGAATGAATTGCATACCTGTGTAAAGACTATACAAATTTTGCCCAACACCTTCGTGAAGTTCAATGGCTATTCGCTTGATTTCATCTTCTTGAGACTGAATGATATAAGAACTAATATTTCTTCGGGCTGATTTTGTATCCATTCCTTCCTTCCTCTCTAGCGCTACGCTTCCTTCACATTCCTGCTCGACATATCACTAAACATTCCGGCATATTGTACAACTTCTCCGGCGTCATTTTTAATGGCACTAATCGTTAGCCATTGTAGATATGGTTCTCCATCCTTGCGTTTATTCCAAATTTCTCCTTGCCAGAATCCATTTTCTTCAATAGAGTTCCATAATCCTTCGTAAAAATCTTTCGATTGCATGCCGGATTTTAAGATATTCGGATTCTTGCCGATGACTTCGTTCTTTGTATACCCTGTAATTTTTGAAAATGCAGGGTTTATTGAAATTATTTTACCATGAATGTCCGTTACTAGAATCCCTTCAACTGTATGATCAATTACTTGATTGGCAATCCCCATTTTTCCTTGGTAATACATCCAAATGACTAATATTAAGCTTGCTAAAGCGACTTCAGATAACGCCATAAACCCGATTGCATAATGGCCAGTAATATTAAACAGGATGGTTAAAATTAATGGCGGGAAAAATCCGCCAAGTCCGCCCATCGCTGAAACAATCCCATTGACGATTCCTGCCTGTTTATGAAAGTACATTGGAACGAGTTTAAATATTACCCCATTTCCTACACCTGCACAAAGTGCAATCGTTAGACAGCCAAATGTGTACCAGCCGATGGATGGAGCGAAGGATAAGATCATCGCTGAAATTGTATATACTCCAAAAACGAACATTAATAAAATGAGAGAATGAAAACGGTCAGCTAACCAGCCACCGAGCGGTCTCATCACAGTAGCAATCACGATGAACCCAGCTGTTCTTAAGCCAGCATCTACTTTATCAAGCCCAAAGCTTGCGACTAGAAAGTTTGGCAAATAAATAGTAAAGGCTACAAATGAACCGAAAGTAATAAAGTAAAATAAACTTAAAAGCCAAAGTTTTTCATTTTTATAAACACCTTTAATTTGTTCCATTAAAGGAGTTTTAACCCGATGTTCTTTTTTATCGCCTAAGAAGAAGTTGGCTACGATGAAAATGCCAAGAACAATAAGATAAAACTGAACTGTAGTAGACCAGCCAAACTTAGAAGCTAATACTGGGGCTCCGAAAGCTGATAGCGCAGTTCCAAGATTACCAACACCATAAATTCCATTTACAAATCCATGGCGTTCCTTTGGATAATATTTTGGAAGAGATGTTACTCCTACTGAGAAAACCGCTCCACCAATCCCTAAGAAAAGACCGCCAATTAATAAATCAGTGATAGAGTTAGCAATGCTAATAAAATAAACAGGGAAGATTAGCAAAATAAAGCTTATTAAAAAGATCGTCCGTGCACCAAATTGATTTGCATAATAGCCTAATGGAATCCTTAGTATGGATCCAAGTATAACAGGAATAGCTGTTACAAGTGCTAATTGATTCGCTGGTATGGCAATATCCTCTTTAATATAAGGCAATAAGGATGAAATTAATACCCAGACCATGAAGCCAACGACAAGGTTTAATGTTTGTAATGGAAGCTGTATTTTTTTAACCATTCAAACCACTCTCTCTTCTAATCACATAGTTTATACCTGATTGCTCATCCAAGGCAGACCATTCACTATCATTTAGCACAACTTTCGCCGATAGTGGGACCGCAAAGAAATACCGGTCATCAAAATAAATGCGAAGATGTGTTCCATCTGGGCATAGCCCTGTTTTTGCAATCGTTTTTTCCACAAAAGGGGCTTGATCCCCATTTTCTTGATCTAAAATTGCTACTTTAACTGTTTTTCTTACAAATGAATCTAACGTTTCCAGTTCAATGGGCTCCACAGCTTGAGCATCCTCTCTTTGCAGGGTAGATAAACATTTTATAGCCTTGAAGGTATTCCCAAAATGCAGAATCTGCATGATCCTCTATATAGGCGGCTGTTTCATCCTCTGAATTCCATTTACTCATACCCTTTACTTCGGCAATAACGATTTCTATATCATTTTCAAATTTCTCTTCCAAATACCAGTTCAAACGGACACCGGCAAAAAGCTTTGTCAGCATTTGATCAATTTCGCCAGCAAAATTTCCTGACGGCATTCTCATAAAACAAAAATCAAGATATGTTTCACTGTTCATTTGCTTCACGCCTTTACATTTTTCATCTTTTTATAAGCAAATAAGGCAATTGGGAAAAGGATAATATTTAATCCGCAAAATATTAACGTATTTATATAGTTTTCATAAAAGAATTGATGGACCATATATTGTGTAAATACGATATTGAGAAACAAAACGGCAGCAAGAACAATGACTCCAACGTAACTACGCTTCATATCTTTTCACCTTTACTGCATATACAGCACCCTTCTCTACTTTTACTTGAATTTCTGGAAGAGGCCGTCTTGGTGGTCCTGCAGTTGGAGCACCTGTTTGAACATCAAATTTGCCGTGGTGACAAGGACAAACCATTTCTCCTTGATCCTTAACCCAAAATACGGGACAGCGTAAATGTGTGCATGCATTTTGGTAGGCAACATATTTATTTTCAGATAATCTTATTAGAATTGCATCATCATGTTCTCCTGGAAATTTGAAATCAACGGCATCTCCGATTGGGAGTTTTTCGACATCGATAATTTTTTTATGAGGATATTCCTTCTCCCCAAGACCCATTAATTCTTTTGCTGCTACCGCTCCCCAAGGAAGGGAGGAAACAGCGAACACCCCAGCTGCACCCACTAACGTTTTCATAAAGCCCCGTCGGTCGAGCTTCCGTTCATTATTCTGATTAATATTATGTGTGTAATTATCTTCTTGAAAGGGGATTTTATTATTTTTATCTGATGGCACTTGAATCCCTCCTAAAACAACTTAGTTACGCCTTGTAAAATACCAGGCAGATTGACTTTCACGTTCGTTTCACCTTCAAGATAAGGCAGGCTCGTTACCCATTTGCCATTATCAAGATTGAATTGCTTTTTCTTATTTTCAATTTCTTCATCTGTAAGCCATTGAAGCGTATTAGATGGACAAACACTCGCACACATTGGCGGGATTCCATCTTTTGTTCGGTCGATACATAGGTCGCATTTATACATTAAGTTCTGTTCTGTATCAAATTTCGGTATTCCATATGGGCAGGCAATCGTACAGTTTTGGCAGCCAATACATTTCTCGACTAATGCTGATAAAACAGCCCCGGTTTCATGTATCTGAATCGCTTGCGCCGGGCAGCTCCTTGCACATGCCGGATTCACACAGTGAAGGCACATGAGAGGCATAGTTTGCCGATTAACTAATGGGTTTACATCGTAAACATAGTTGCGGTTTCTTTCCTCATGCCCGCCGCACTGTGTACAGGCGGCAAGACATGAACGGCATCCGATACAATTTTCTAATTCTAAATAAAGCCTCTTTTTCATTTACTGCACCTTCTTTATTTCAAGTTTTTCCATTTGAGCGGCACATGCTTTAAATTCTGGCATTCTTGAAATTGGATCAAGAGCACCGATTGTTAATATATTTATAGATTTTTCATGGCCCCAGTGGTAAGGAACAAACACGGAATCCTTCCGAATGGCCTCAGTGATTTTTACCTTATAGATCGTTTCTCCTCTTCGAGTATAGAGACGGACTGATTCTTCATGTTCAATATTGTATTTTGCAGCCGTTTCTGGATGCACTTCTACAAATGGATCTGGACACATATCATGAAGGAATTGAATTCTTCTCGTCTGATTCCCTGATAAATAATGGTAGACAACACGGCCTGTCGTTAAACGCAATGGGTATTCTTCATCCGGTTCTTCTGCGGATGGTCTGTATGGCAATGCAAAGATTTTTGCTCTTCCATCAGGATGATTGAACTTTTTATCTAAAAATAATCGTGGTGTTCCAGGGTCATTTTCATCTCTACATGGCCAGAAAACGCCGTCTTGCTTGTCGATCTTTTCCCATGTGACGCCGTAGTAATCAGCCGTTCCACCTTTGGAAGCGACACGCAGCTCATTAAAGATGTCTTCAGAGGTTTTTAAGTGTGAAAAATATTTGCCGCGCCCCATTCTCTCGGAAATCTCTATTTGAATCTGCCAGTCTGGCTTTGATTCGCCTAGTGGCTTTTGTGCTTGATTGATTTTAATAATCCGTCCCTCAACATTTGTTGTTGTTCCTTCATCTTCTGCCCAAGTGGTTGTTGGCAGCACGACATCAGCAAATTCAGCTGATTCCGAAAGATAAAAGTCAACACATACCATGAAGTCTAGGTTTTTTAGCTGCTCACGAACATAGTTCTGATCTGGTGCTGAAACGGCAGGATTTGAACATAAAAGGTATAATGCGCGAATCGTCTTTTGTTCCATCAATCCAAACATTTCAAATGCGGATACACCTTCTTTGGGCATTTCTTCCGGTTCAATGCCCCACACCTTTGAAACATATTTTACGTGATCTGGATTCGCTATTTTACGATAACCAGGCAGAGCATCGGCTTTTTGCCCATGTTCACGCCCCCCTTGGCCATTCCCTTGTCCAGTAATGGTCGCAACACCTGATTTAGCACGGCCAATTTTCCCCGTAACAAGTGCCATATTTGTATAGCCAGAAACGTTATCTACCCCTTTTATTTGTTGCTCAATTCCTCTGGCAAACATGACAATTGCATTTGGAGCTTTTCCGTATAATTCTGCAGCACGAATAATTTTCTCAGGTGCCACACCTGTGATCGCACTCGTATACTCTGGTGTGAATTCTTTTACTAGTTCCTTTGTTTCTTCAAAGCCATTTGTATGAATTTTAATAAATTCTTCATCTGTATAGCCGTTTTGAATTAATAAATTTAATATCCCATTGGCAAGCGCAAGATCAGTACCTGGTCTTAAATCAAGGTGAAGATCCGCTCTTCTAGCTACTGGTGTTTCCCTTGGATCAGCAACAATCACATAGCCGCCTCGTTCTTGAACTGCCCACACTCGGAACATCATGGTCGGGTGACATTCGGCGGTATTGCTGCCTGCAAGAAATATACAATCGGTATCCTGTATATCTGTCCATGGAATCGTTGAACCTCTATCGATACCCAGGGAACGATTTAAACCACCTGCAGCACTTGCCATACAGAATCGGCCATTATAATCAATGTAGCGTGTTTGGAGTCCAACACGTGCGAATTTCCCTGTTAAATAACACTTTTCATTTGTCATTGAAACGCCGCTATACACTGAGAGTGAATCTTTTCCATAATTCTCTTGAAGCTCTGTGAATTTTTTTACGATAAGTTCGTATGCCTCATCCCAGCTTGCTTCACGGAAGCCATTTTTCGTACCTTTTAACGATTGATCATCACGAATTAATGGTTTTAGCAAACGGTCATTATTGTTTACCTGTTGGTAAGCAGTAACTCCCTTTGGACACATCTTTCCAAGTGTAACAGGCCAATCATATCGAGGCTCTACCCCAATAATTTTGTTTGTTATTGTATTTACCCGTAAGTTCATCCCACACTGCATGGCACAATAGCTGCAGTGTGTTTTGATTAGCGTTTCATTTGGGTGATTCAGGTTTTCAATATCTTTAAAATACTGATCTCTTTCGTTTCTAAAATTAACCCTTTGCATTTTGGTTGGCCTCCTTCACTTTTACCTCATGGGTAGGGAAACCGGAGAATTGTGCAATCCGGTATTTTCTTCGGCAAGGGAGGCACATTTCAGCAAGATGATGCCCTTCCTTTGTCATAAATTCGATATGATTCACGCCAAGTACTTCAACTACATCTTTTGATTGTTCTGCTGATACAAAGCCTTCTCCACAAACCTTACATGTTTTCATTTCTTGTTCTGCATAATGTTCTCTGTAGTTTCTTGCTAGCACACTCATTGGGCGGAATGGAATATGTGCTAGCTTTCCAAAAGGCAAATAGATGAGTGTAATAATGACTGACAACTGATGAATGAGTGACATCGCAGGCTGACCTGCACCGTGTAAAAAGATGTTCATAAAGGTTAAGGCTAAACCTGTGATACTAACTAATAAAAGCATGTAAAGCGGCAGGAAGTCATATAGGAATTTCTGCTCCGCTCTTGCCTGCATATTTTTCAAGCGGCGGTATAAAGCCATGCACACACCTGCAATTACCATTACTGCTGTAATATTTAAAGCATTATAAGATAAGTTCGCAATGATCCCATCTGCTGGGACTGTCATGACCTTCATGCCCATTGCGATAATATTGTAGTAACCGTTGTCGTCCATCGTGAAATACATCCAGCCGAAAACGAGAGGAAAAGTCACTAAGCAAGAAAGGATACAACCCCAACCGATTAGGACGTGCTGGGTCCATCGGTAAATTCCCCTATTCCAGATGAAATTGTATGTAGCCAAATGCTCTACAGATGTTTTTGGTGTTGATTTTCTAAATAGCAGTTTAATTCCCTTTTTGATAAAAATCTTTGTTGGCGGTCTTTCGCCCCAAGCGATAAATCGATAGAAGAACCCTCCGATAAATACGATTGTTCCAACCATATATCCATAAAGGTTTAAATCAACATGTGTGAACATTCTTGTTCCAATAAAGGATAGGATGACTAATCCAAGAACTGATAGAAACATAGACTTAGCAAAATTTGATGCAAATGCATTATTAATTGAATTGACGCGCTTTTCTTCAACCGCGGCTTTTGCCTGCATGTTTATTCCTCCTCATTCCAAACGATTAACTTACCCTTATTGTAAGAGTTAAGGAATTTTAAACATATCGGGGAACTTCCCTATCTTGTGGGGGAAATCCCCTTATCTTGAATTATGGGAAACTATTTGTGTTTTTTTACTTTTAACCCAAAAATCCCTTGGACAAACATCACTGATTATGAGTACTTTTTCTAAAATTCCTATTATCAAATTTTTCTGAAACCAAAACGAACTTTCTAACGTATACCTTTTATCGGAGGTGTTTTATTATGAAAAAAGGGATCATCATCTTTCTGGTCACAATCATAATTGAAACGGGGCTCACAATTTTTCTTGCCTCATTTTTTTCCGTGCGATTTATTGAATTGATGTTTTTTGCTGGGGTTGCCTTTTCAGCATTGACCATCTGGTTTTCTAGCAGCGGCGGTACGATAACAAATTATCAAAATAGCAAAATAGGTGCTTCCACTGGCATCATTCAGAATAGGGAAGAATTTAAATTGCGCCCAAATTATGTTGTTTATGCTTCAATTCTATTTCTCTTCATTGGGCTCATTTTCTTCATCTTATTATTAACGAATGTAATACCTCCTGCTTAATCAAGTTGGAGGACTATAATCAATAAACATGATAAAATAGAAAGACAATTATTAAGGAGTGATTTGAGTGGCTAAATCAAAAGCAAAAAAACAGAGGGAGAAATCCGTCCGTGAGGGAAAAAGAAATCCTGAGTGCAGCAGAAGCACGTTTGTATTCACAGACATGAGGACAAGAACAACAAAGACAAAGAAAGATTATCTGAATCGTCAAAAACATAAGAACCATACACTTGTTGATGGAAGTGATGGTTCTTTTTATTTTGTCAAATTATTGAGCTTTTAAATATTTTTCCCGATAGGTGATATAGGATTGTAAACTTCCTTGATAAATTAGTCTATGAGAGGATGCTTCCTTAAGGTCTTGTGGGGTGATCATGCAAAGATGCTTATTATTTATATCGAGGAGCCTGCCTTCTTGTAACACCATGGCAACAAAATGTGAGCAAAAAAAGGCGTGCTTTCTATGAATTCTTTTATTTAAAGCAATGGCCAATAAGCCAAGCAAATTGTAGCGATATTTTTGCTTATTTTCATCGATTTCTTTTATTAAATTTAACATTTGATAATATTTCTTTTCACTTACTGTAAATACATATACTGCACAAGATGCATTCTTGAATAGCTCTGACCGAATATCTTCCTTTACAAATCCGCCAACAAAGGGATTCCTTGGTCTTTTTCTACCAAAACTGTACACCTCAGTCAGTTCACAGTCGAAGCCAATCGAAGCATGGTTATGGCATTCTTTCGTATATAACTTAATCATTCTAGTAAATAACGTTCCTGTATCGGTAAGCAGAAGATACACCTTTCTGTCCCCCATGAATAACCCTCCTGCAAAACAATTCAAATTGGAATCCATAAATCTATTCCGCAACTCTTCTGCTTCCATTAAAACAAATTTTCATTTTATTCATAAGACACTAGAGATTTATATTTTGGTAGGACCTGAGGCTTAGTTCTAATCTTCATTCATACCTACTCATACCCATTATTATACAAAAATTATTCACCTTTGGATATTAAAAAGGTGAAATCATATGAATATTTCGAATATAGATGCAAAAAAATTGATGTTAGTAAGGGGGAATTTCATGTAGTCCTGGTTACATGTATTTATAATGATCATCATTGTTTGGATACTGATTGAAGAAGGGATTTATTTTTTAGTTAATCGCAGCATTTTCGGCCAATCCTTTTTAGAAAAGAAATGGGGAAGCCTTATGAAGCAGTTAAGGAAGAAAATCAAAAGGAATGCATCTTAATTGCAATTTTGTCAAAATTATAAGAGGATGATATTGAAGAATAATACAAAATAAAATATCGGAGGTAAAGCATGAACCCTGTTAATCATTTCCTTTCACATCGTACCGTAACAAATGCCTTAGTTGAAAAAATTGAAAAATCCAATTACGAGTTTAAGCCCACTGAAACTTCGATGAGTGCACAAAAATTAGTGACACATATTTACACGTCCTATTATAAGTTTATTAAAACAGTTAAAGAGGGAAATGGATCTCCGTTTATGGAGAAGTTCGAGAATACGCAATTGTCTCTATCGCAGCTAGGTGAAGAATTCACAGAGAAAACAAAAGAACTTTTAGCTTCACTTACGGAAGAAGAGCTTGACCGCGAAATCGACATGTCGAAAATTTTCGGCATGAATGTGACTGGCCATCAAATGGTGCAAATGGCCATTGAACATGAAATTCATCATAAGGGTAATTTATTTGTCTACGTCAGGGCAATGGGACATACGGATCTGCCACTTTACATAAGTCATAAATAATAAAGTAAAGATTAAAACAGACTTGCAGCCATTGCTAGTCTGTTTTTTTGCGGCAAAAATTTAGGGTAAAACTCTTGAAGGTTGTACATATTAACATTGTCAGCAGGACTTATTTAAGGAGGCATGATTGTGGCTAAACAAGGAGAACATAAATCAAATCAAACCCGCGCTCAAATTGAAAAACAAGACAAAAGGAACGATATCGAATTAGGTGAGGAATTCCAAATCGGAAATGATTCTTCTCAGAGTCAGAAAAAAAGCGGGAAACAGGTAAATATGAAGAATATGAAATAATAAGAAGGCCGCTTCGATAAATGTCATCGAAGCGGTATTTTTTAAGTAATCTCATTGAGAAGAATCTTCATAGCTACCGTTTTCACTAGCTCATAGCAAAAACGAGAGCCATGAACGCTTCATGACGACCGTTTTCACTAGCTCATAGCAAAAAC
>NZ_JBALNX010000054.1:56980-57119 GCF_036962035.1 Bacillus sp. JJ1773 | reverse complement strand
AATCATTTTTGATGAAAAACATAATGACTACGGTTTGATAATCCATGATGGTGGCACGTCAAGTATTGGCATTTCTTTTTGTCCTTGGTGTGGTTCGAAAATTTGAAACAATAATTCTTCCTTGTTGAACTAACGGGGG
>NZ_JBALNX010000054.1:55359-56854 GCF_036962035.1 Bacillus sp. JJ1773 | reverse complement strand
GAGTAACGAAAAAGCCAAAGCTAATAAATAGAAATCTTCGGGATTATGAAGACATAGTTTCTCTGTATAAAAGAGTTTGAGAGTGTGGAGCATTTTAAAAGCGAGCTGGAAAAGTACATAATGTATTAAAACACACAAAACGCATTAAGGCAAAATTAAAAGGCATGAATCCGATACAACATCGAACTCATACCAAACTCGACGCCTAATGAAATAACCGTGTCTAACTTTTAGGGGCCACTTCAAAAATTAGGTGAATGAAAAGGTTTTTTTTATAGATACCTATAATCGGGCTCTTTCGCTTTATTATTATATTCCACATGCAAATCATGATTGTCAAAATACCAAATATCTTTTTCTTCAATAAAATAGGTAATTCCATTCTTTGTAGTTTCAGCACCCGCATTAACGGGCTCATCCTTTGAGATACCTAATGAAAACCCTTGTTGTACCGTACTGCATCCGCCATAGCGTGCAAAAAAACGAACATAATCGCCTTTGTTTAAAAACATTTCATCTTCATACCAAGCCGCAGCCTCATCGCTAATATGTATTTTCATTATGAAATCCTCCTTCATACTATCTTTGGCTGTTCATTATCCTATATACGTAATAATTCCGCTTAAAATCATGAATACATTGAATATAATATGCCAGATGATGGCGGGAAGAATGCTTCCTGAACGAATGGTAATACCAGCATAGAAAATACCGCCTAATGCAAAAAGGAAACATAGCCACCATGAGTATCCAAAGGCAAGATGTGATAAGCCAAAGCCTAATCCCGAAAAGAGAACCGCAGCTTTTTCACCTGCCAAATCTACTAGTCTAGTTAAGACGATTCCTCTCCAAAGGATTTCTTCCAGTGTACCATTTATGATCGAAAAAAGGATGATAAACAATAAGAAGTTAGGGTCTCCAAAATTAAATTTTGTTAAAGACAGGAAGGGAATAAATGCTGCTAGATTAATACATAAGGCAATCAATAAAAAGACTCTAATTGTAACAGTGTGGAATCCGCTCCATATAAATGGAAATGAAATGGTTGCCATCCAATTAGGCTTCAAGCCATAAAGGTTCCAATTCTTTTTAAACTTCTTAATAACATAGACCATAAAAAGGATCGGGAATAATAGGAGTGAACGATTTATGATCATAATTGAACTTATATTTAATGGTAATTCTTCAATTAGTCGATCGCCATATAATAAAACTAAATACCCAATCGTATATGCGGCCAAAACCCAGACAAAAACGCGACTTTGATTTGCGACAATCGTCAAATATATAATCATCGCTAACAAAAGAGCATAGGAAAAGATAAATAGTTTATGCTGTGTAAGGATCATGATGACGACAAACAAAAAAAGCTGTCCGTATTTATGGGCTAATGAAAGCTTATTCAATACAACCAATGTGGTCATCCTCCCCAGAATCATTCACTTTATTTTAGCACTTTCTTTCTAAAAGAAATAGAATTATCGCAGATTAACGG